>WYBG01000129.1 GCA_011526015.1 Deltaproteobacteria bacterium
GCTTTGAGCTGAGCCAGAACTACCCCAACCCCTTTAACCCAACCACCACCATCACCCTCTCCCTGCCGCAGGAGAGCCGGGTGAGCCTGGAGGTCTATGACGTTACCGGGCGGAAGGTGCGGGCGCTGTTAGTGGAAGCGCTGCCCGCCGGGGTGCACAAAGTTGTTTGGGATGGGCGCGATGAAAGCGGCGAGCCGGTGAGTTCCGGGGTGTATATCTACCGGGTGGAGGCTGGAACGTTTATAGAGGCCCGCAAAATGGTACTGCTGCGCTGAGATAATTCTGGGGCAATTCGCAGGGGAGGGGGCATTCGCAGGGTCGATTCGCGAATCGCCCCTACGGTTTTATTTTCAACGATTGTTCCTTCCCCGCCTCCACAAAACGAACCGTCAAAATTTTGCCGGCGGAATCGTAAAAATAGCCGGGGCGCTGCGTTTCGGCGGCGGCGATCTTCTCCAGCGCGCTGCCGTCGAGGGTGATCCGGTCCGGCTCTTTGGCCACGGCGTGGAAACGGATTTCCAAAAACCGCTCTCCCCCACCCCATTCGTCGTGCACCCGGCTTTTGCTGAAGCTCCAGTGATCCCTTTCCTTTAAATATTCGAACTGGGTGAGGCGGTATTTGCCGCGGGTGTAGTCGAAGGTCTCCCCGTCGTCTTCGTAATGGAGCAGGTTGGCGTATTTTTCAGTGCAGAATACTTCCAACAGCAGGGAATTAGCGGTTTTTTCTCCCACGTATTGCATCGCTTCCTGCATGGGCAGGATTCCCCCCTCGCGCAGGAACATGGGAACGCGCTCCAGCGGCGCTTCCACCACGAACGCGCCGGGGCCCTGGTAAACGGTTTCGGTGTTCATATCCAGCCACTTGCCCTCCGGCAAATACACTTTTTTCAGGTATTCCCGCTCCCGGGTGACCGGGGCAATCAGCAGCTTTTCCCCGAAAAAGAACTGCTGCTGGTAGGCGTGATCGTACACCATGGGGTCCTCCTGGAAATACCAGAACATGGGACGCAGCGCCGGGCTGCCAGATTCCGCCGCTTCCCACATCAGGGTATAGAGGTAGGGCAGCAAGCGGTAGCGCAGAGAGATGAACTTGCGGCTGACCTCCTCTACCTCTTCGCCGAAGGACCAGGGCTCCTGGTCGCGGGAATTGTAATGGGTATGGGCGCGGAAGAAGGGCGAGAACGCCCCCACCTGCACCCAGCGGGCAAACAATTCCGGCGAGGGCGTGCCGATGAAGCCGCCCACGTCCATGCCCACGAAGGGAACCCCGGAAAGCCCCAGCCCCAACATCATGCGGATGCCCAACTCTAAGTGCTCTTCCGAAGCCACGTTGTCGCCGGTCCACACCGCGGTGAAGCGCTGCTCCCCGGCAAACCCCGCCCGGGTGACCAAAAACGGGCGCCGGTTGGGGCGATGGGCGCGGAAGGCTTCGTAGGCGGCCTGGCTCATCAAGAATCCGTAGAGGTTGTGCATTTTTTTCTGGCTGGAATAGCGCCCGCCGTCATCCATTACTGCTTCCAACGGAAAAGCGCGCCCCCACACCGCCGGTTCGTTCATGTCGTTCCAAAAACCGGCGACGCCGGTATCCAGCAGGCCGGCTAACTTCTGCCCCCACCAGCGACGGGTCTCCGGGGTGCTGAAATCGGGAAAGTAAGAGGGACCTGGCCAGACTTCCCCGACGTACACCTCGCCGTCCGGATAGCTGATAAAGTGATTGCCGCCCAGCCCCTCCTGCGCCACGGCATAATTCGTATCCGCCTTCACCCCCGGGTCGATGATGGTCACTACCTTGAAGCCCATCTCCCGCAGCTTACGCAGCATTCCCGCGGGATCCGGGAAGCGGGTTTTATCCCAGGTAAACACCCGGTAGCCGTCCATGTAATGAATATCCAGGTAGATCACGTCCGCGGGAATCTGCTTTTCCCGGAAGGTTCGCGCCAGGCTCAACACCTCCGCTTCGGGAAAATAACTCCAGCGGCACTGCTGGTAGCCCAGTCCCCACAGCGGCGGCAGGGTGATCCGACCGGTCAATTCCGTGTAGGTAGAAACCACCCGGCTGATTTGCGGCCCGAAGATGAAAAAATAATCCAGCCTTCCCCCGTCCGCGGCAAACGAGGCGTAGCGGCGGTTTCCCGCGCCCATGTTGAAAACCGAGCGGTAGCTGTTGTTCAAAAAGACGCCGTACGCCTTGTTCTGGTGCAACCCGATGTAGAACGGAATGCTCTGGTAGATCGGGTCGGTTTCATGGTTGTAACCGGGAATGTCGCTGTTCCACATCACCCACTCCCGGCCGCGCTTGTTCACGTCGCCGGTTTTTTCCCCCAGCCCGAAGAAGCGCTCCCCCGGGGCGAGGGATTTCCAGCAGCGCACCTCGTTTCCCTCCCAGCCGACGCCCAGGCCGGGATCGTCCTTATTGATCACGGTTCCCTGTTTATCCAGCACGGTCAGGCGGCAGGGGTATTTGTGGATGATGAGGTCGATCTCTTTGGACGCGAGGATCAAATGCAAATTTTCCTCTTTGAATTGAAGATCGACCTCTTCCCAGGCCGTTTTAGCGAGCGGGTATTCTAACAACGGCTCCCGGTCCTCCGGCCGGATAAGGGTTACCCGGAACATTTCCGGCTTCAGAAAGCGGATTTCCAGGCGCGCGTCACCCTCGCAATACAGCAGGATGCCCGATTCAATCCGCTGGTATTTGAGCAGATGCCCCAAAAACGTGTAATTCGCTTGACCGTTCATAGCAAACAGAAGTCCCAAAAAAATTACCCACAAAACCACTCGTAAAAATCTCATATGCACGCTCTCCGCCGCTTTTTAAATTCTCAAGTGCTCAAATTTAATTTCCTGCAACTTTTTCACCAATCAAATATTATATTGAACTTTTTAGAGCGTGTTTGAAGAATAGGGTAGTACTAAAAAGGTAATGCTCTCATTAAATCCGAGTATAGAACTGTCATTCCCGCGAAAGCGGGAATCTACTGTCTTCAAAGCACTTATGGATTCCCACTTTCGTGGGAATGACATAATGCCCCGGAGAAGAGCATTAATCGTTTAGGACTACCAAGAATAGAATAACCAGGTATTGAGTGAACAACCGTATGAAGAAAGCACTGATTGCGCTCCCGGCGCTTCTCCTCATCGCCGTTGCAGGATATTTTTACTTCACCAGCCGTTTCCATTATTTACCGGAATGGTATGAGCAGGGTGAATATACCCAATCCGACACCCTGGTTGGTGAACCCGAAATCCCGCTGGAAAATGGTTCCCTGCCCGAAGATGCCTACCCGGAAGGTTCGGTCACGCCTCCCGATCCCCCTCTTCCGGCCCCAACCCAAAAGCAGCCCGATTCCCGGCCAACCGCCAAAACCCGGGTGCAGCCGCCCAAAACCTCGAATCCCCAGGGCAACAAAACCGTTGATCGCATTTCCCGGGAGTTGAGCGGCAACGAGCCGGTGAAAATATCCGCGGCGGAATTGGACCAGATCGTCGCCCTGTCCATCGCGCAAATGATGCCGGGGCAGAACGCGGATTTCCTGAAGGCGGTCAAAAGCAGCATCGGGACGGAGAAAATCGACCTGGAAATGATCGTGGACGTGAATAAAATTCCCTGGGAGCAGCTTCCCTCCCAGGCTCGCCTGGCGCAGACCTTGCTCACCCAGCTTGCCTCCACGTCCAATTCCGAATTATACATGAAGGTATCCGGCGCGCCGGTGGCCAAAGAGGAGCAGTTGGGATTCGATGACAATTCGACCATTCAAATCGGGAAAATAAGTTATCCCCTCAAAACCTTCCTGGCCATGCCGGGGATCAATCAAATCGTGCCTTCCCGGATTCCCCTGAAGAGCGTACCCTTCAAAACCGTTTCCCTGGAAGAGGGGTTTTTGGTGTTGGGGAAGTAAAGTTTGTGTTTTCGTGTTTACGACGCGATGCAGAGCATCGCCCAGCTCGTTCCACCGGAGACCGGTGGAACGAGAATGTTCTGCGTAACATCGGATACTAAAACACCAAAACACTCAATTCCCCTTTCCTTTTTCCTCCGCGTACAAATCATCCCACCACTCCGGCTGGCCTTTCAGCCATTTATCGAACCAGGCCAGGATAGTCTGCTGCCAGACGATCCGCTTTTTGTAGTCGAGCACCCAGTGGTTTTGATCCGCAACCTGCACGTATTCCACCTCTTTGCCCAACAATTTCAAAGCGAGGTAAAACTGGTCGCTCTCCCCGCGCGGCACGTTGGTGTCGGAATAGCCGTGCAGCAGCAGCAAAGGGGTATTCACCTTATCGGCATGGAAAAGCGGGCTTTGCTCCACGTAAATATCCCGCCGGTTCCAGGGGAAGCTGTGGGCCGCGGCCACCTCGTTGTAGAGATAGCCCCAGAAACCTTCCCCCCAGTAGCTGGACAGGTCGCTGATCCCGGCGTGAGAAATGCCCGCCGCGAACATATCGGTTTTGGTGAGCAGCAGCAAGGTCATAAACCCGCCGTAGGATGCCCCGATGCAGCCCACCCGCTTTTCATCCACAAACGGGTGCGCTTCCAAAAATTTTTTCGTTCCCAGGATGATCTCATCGGCCACGGTCTTGCCCCAGTTGTTCACGTGCAGGGCGGAAAACGCCTGCCCGTAGCCGGTGGCGCCGCCCGGTTGCAGCACGTACACCAGGTAGCCCTGGGCGGCGTAAAGGTTTTTAGGATAGCGCCCCCCGAAGTCGCGGGTGACCGGCGAGGTTCCCCCGTAGTAGTAAACGATGGCGGGGTACTTTTGGGCGGGATCGAAACCGGGCGGGTAATACACCCGGCCGTCGATTTCTACTCCCTCCACGCTGGTAAAAGCAAACTGTTTTACCTCACCGAAAGCCACTTGCTCGAAAGCTGCCTGGCCGGGATCGGACAGCAGGCGGAAGCGGTTCTTTTTCAGATCGAGCAGGTAGGCTTTATGAGGGATATTGGAGGATGATCCGTAATACACCGCCAGGGGCTGGTCTTTGGCAATCTCGAACTGATCCACCACATCTACCCCGGTATCGAGCGCCTGGAATTGGCGATCTCTGAGCGAATAACGGAATAGCCGCACGTACTCCCGCTCCAGGGCGACAAAATAAATTTTCTCCCCCTTCTTATCCCAGGCCGCCTCGTTGATCGAAGGATGGAAGTCGCGGGTGAGCGGGGCGGCCTGCCGGGTCGCCAGATCGAACAAATACGCCTGGGTATCATAATCGTTGGGAAAAACGCCTTCGGGGACGTTCCGGCCCGCCTCTCCGAACAGGGAAGGCCCCCCGGTGAGCAGCAATTGCTTCCCGTCCGGCGACCACTGCGCGGAATTGAGCCAGCCGCCTTCCCAGAGCGTATCCACGGAGAGATCGCGCAAAGTCAGCATGGAAAGGGTGGTTTTCACGAAGGGGCGGCCTGCGAAATTGTCTGTATTGGTGGTAAACAGCAGCCGGTCGCCGTCCGGGCTGACGGCAGCCAGGGAAGTGGTCAATTTCCCCGCGGTCAGGCGCTGCCGGGCCGCTTCGGGATAGCTGACCCGGTAGAGAAAGCTCCTGGTGCGGAAATCCGGCCAGCGGTCGCGGGGGCTTTCTAAGCGCTTCACCCCCCGTTTGTCCTCTTCCGGCTTTTCGCTGACGCTATAGACAATGAAATTCCCCTCCGGCGACCAGGAAAAACCGCCGAAATCTTTGACCTCCCGCAGCAAATCGATAGTGGTTCCGGTTTCCAGGTCGGCCACCCACAAGGTAGTTTGGTCGCCGTTGCGCTCCAGATAGGCAAATCGTTTTCCAACCGGGGCCCAGCTAACCGCGCTCAAAGCGGTGCTTCCCCGGTAGGTTTGCACCAGGCTTCCGTCTTTTACCCGGCGCAGCTCCAGCCAGGATTTGCTCTTCCCTTCGGAACGCTGGATTTCGGAAATCGTTACCGTGGCCAGCTCGCCGTCAGGGGAGATGGAGACCCCGGTAACTTTCGGCCCATCCAACAACAGCGAAATACTCATACTTTGTTGGGGAGAGGTATCGAGCGCCAGGGGGGCTTCCCCGAATTTTTCGTCGATGGCCAGGGAGGTTTCCAACAGCGCGGGAGCGGGATTCTCCGGATCGATCAGCACTTTCAGCAGCAGCAGATGCTTGCCGGTAGTCAGTTTGAGCGCCTGCTTCAACTCTTTCACTTCGGAAGTGTCGGAAGATTCTTTGGCGGCCAGGTTTTCGCCGTCCAGGTAGGCTTTCAGGGGATGGGCGCTGCGCACCTGCAATTCCGCTTTTACCCAGCGCTTCGCATTCAGGTAGGCGGCCAGGTAGTAGATTTGGGGATTTTTCTGGCCGGCATCGCGCCCGATCTCAAGCCCCTTCTCCGAAGCGGCGACCGCCGCCCAGTTCAGGCGGGTGCGATGGTCCCAGGCCAGCGCCGACCCGGGAGCGGGACGCCACTTTTCCACCTCCGCGGGCTCGAATTTCAACAAATCCTTGAGGCCGAACGCATCTTTATGAAACGCCGGCAGCGGGGTCTCCAGCGGGCCGGCTTGCAGCCATTCGCTAATGTTCATCACCGTTTTCCCTCCGTTTTGCGCCACTGCCAGGTGGCTTTCTAATAAAAGCATCAACAGGATTGCCAACACAGATCCGCGAAATATTGATAGACTTTGCACGTGATTCCTCCTGGGTTAATGACCTTGAGGCGAGAAATATAACAAATCGTGGAAAAAAAATGCCACGCTGTTTTATATTTGTTCTTTACGGAGGAGCTTCGGGTGTGGGAAGGCAATCGTGAAACGCGATAGGGGTAAAAGTTACGGAATATGCAGTTTTTATTGCGTATTGCGTCGTGATACGAAATACGCAATACGAAATACGGAATACGTTTCACGCTTCATCTGCAAAACCTTGAAGGAGCAGTACCTTGAATCCCATCCATCATCAAATAGAGCGGCAAAAAACTCACCGGGTGGTAATCGTGGGAGGGGGGTTCGGAGGATTATACGCGGCCCGGAAGTTAGGGAAAAAGCCGGTCGCGCTTACTCTGATCGACAAACGCAATTTCCATCTCTTCCAGCCCCTGCTCTACCAGGTCGCCACCGGGGGATTATCCCCCGGCGACATCGCCTCCCCCCTGCGGGCGGTGTTGAGGCGGCAGAAAAACACCCGGGTAATCAAAGGAACGGTAACGGATA
>WYBG01000130.1 GCA_011526015.1 Deltaproteobacteria bacterium
AAAGTCCCGAACCGGGCGGAGCGCTCTCCCCCGCCGATGCTAAGCGCGAGACCGGGGTGGGTAAAGGGATTTTTGGAAATGAAATGCACCACCCCGGATTCCCCCCCGGGGCCGTACAGCGCCGAGGCCGGGTCGCTGAGCATCTCGATGCGGTAAATGTCGCTCAGCACCAGGGGCATCGAGGCGTAGAGGTTAACCCCCAGGGAGGGCAGGGAAGCCTGGCGGAAGTCCGCCAGCAGGTAAGGGGAAGGGTTGAAAGCGGCGTTGAATCCCCGCAGGGTAATTTCCCGGCGGTCGATCCCGGTAGCGGCGATATCCGCCCCGGGGACGTTTTGCAGAAGAATATCGGGACTAAATGCCATTTCTCCGCGCAGCGAAGCGGCGTTGATCACCGAAGCCGTGACCGGGGCGGCCAGCACATTTTCCGGGCGGTGAGAAGCGCTGCGCATGATCACGGTATTCATTCCCACGGCCGTGGGCGCCAGGGCGATGTTCAGGGAGTAAGCCTGCCCGGCGTTGAAGTAGCGTTCTTTCATAACCCGGTGCTGATAGCCCGGGGCGGTAATCTCCACCCGGTAGTATCCCTCCGGCATATCCAGCACCATACTATAGATTCCTGACGAATCGGTAAAAGCGCTGAAGCCGGTTCCCAGCACCTTTACCCGGGCGCCGTAAACCGGTTTACCGTCGTCGTCATCGCTGATGATCCCCGCCAGGGTGGCCGGGGCCTGGGAATAAATAACCTGAATCAGCCCGATGATTATAAAAATGATAATGCGGAAGGACTTCATTCCCTAATTCTCCTTGCGTGAAGTGATTCATCCAGAATCTGAATAATGCAAAAAACTGCTGAATATTCACGTGAATGAATCACAAATTTGGGAATGAAATTTCAAAAGCGGAGAGGGTGGGATTCGAACCCACGGTCCTCCTTGCGAAGGACAACGGTTTTCGAGACCGCCCGATTCAACCACTCTCGCACCTCTCCGAATCTCAAATCGCTGCGAAAAATAATAGATGCCGGGGCAGATTAAAAGGGAAAAATCAGATCATTTTTGTTTCAGCGGCGGCGTCTTTTACGGGATTTTTTCTTCCGCTTGCGGGCAGATTGCGATTTGGGAGAACTTCCCCCGGGAGCGTGCGGAACAGCAGCGCTCTGTTTATCTTCCTCCGCAATCCCTCGCTGTTTCAAGGCCCAACTCTTCAGGAAGGCGGTTGCTTCCGGGTATTTATCGAACTGCCGTTCCTCCCGGCGAAATTCCGGGGTATGCACGAAGCGCCGCCCGTTCGCCCGGGTCTCCCCGTGTTTTTTGTGCAGCAGCTCGTGGTACATCACGTAATCGAGCACAAATTCCGGCACCCCGGAGTGGTCTAAAGAGAGGGAGATGATGACCCGGTCGTGCAGGGCCTGGTAATATCCCATGGTAGCGACGGTGAGCAGGCGGTTCCATTGCAGCGCCGGGCGGGCCATTTTTTCCTGGAAATAGCGCCGGTTCACCCGCTCGAAGCTGGCTTCCAGATCGTGAACGTGTCCTTTTAGCGCCTCCGCCGGGGGTTCGATGAACGACTCCATCTCGAACAGCACCCCGCTGAAATCTTCCGACAGCACAAAATCGTTGACCACCTCCGGCAGGCGCCGTTTTCGCCGCAGGGCGCTCAGCACAATATTGCGCCACACCTCTTCCCCGGCATAGAGGAATGCTTCATTGCATTTCAAGACCGCCCGATCCTGGTACGGCCGTATCCGGTAAAGAACCCGAATGTTGACCAGCAATACGTCCAGGGTCGGTTTCTTCAAGGAGCCGAGCAGGCTGCGCACCACCCGCCGCACCCTGAGCAGGGTTTGAAGATGCGCGGTGAAGTTTTCCTCCCCGGCCAGGAATTTCATCCAGCAATAAACTTGCTGGGAAGGAGCGGCCATGTTCCAGGGAGCGCCGCCGTTTTGGGCGCAAAGCTCTTCCAGGCTGCGGATTCGCTCCCGGATTTCCTGCAACAATTCCTGCCGTTTAGCGGGCGAGGCGAGAATCGCGTCCGCCTCGCGCCAAAGCTGCAACGCTAAGGATTCACCGGAACTGACCACGTTGACGAGGTAGAAGGTGGGGTTGGCGGGGGCGGGCGCGCCGGCTTCTACCAGGGGCAAACGGTCCAGGTCAAGATTCTTCAAAAAGCGATAGGCGTTGCGCGAGGGCGCCGGTAGTTGCTCGGGAGTGGCGCGGTGTTCCCGGCAAATGGTTTCCACCTGCTGAAGGAATTCCTGCACGCGCCGTTTGAAAGAGTCCGCTTCTTCGCGAGGAATCCCCGCCTGGAGACGGCGGCGCACGTAATTCAAAAAACCGACCACTCCGGTGATTCGAAGCTGCAAGGGTATGCGCTCCCGGTTTTAGATGAAAGATCATTTTGAGAAGGCAGTTGGCAGTAAGCAATTTTGCGGCGTTCATACATGGTTGTTTTTAGCGGTTTGCTTGCCTTCTTGTCCACTATCCACCTGCCGATTGCCAACTGCCAACTGCCAACTGCCAACTGCCTCCTGCCAACTGCTCCTGCCCCTGCTCCTGCCTGCTGCCCCCGCCCCTGCTCCGCGAAGTTCACTTCCTCACCCGCAGCATCAGCAAAATTCCCCCGATTCCGAATACGATGTTCCCGATCCAGGCGCCCAACAGGGGGTCGAGAGCGCCGTCGCGGCCCAGCACCTGCCCGCTGCGGATGAACAAAAAATAGACGAAACTGATCAACAGCGCCAGGGCAAATCCCAGCGCCGGGCCGCTGCGCCGCTTCCGGGAGGCCAGGGGCGCCCCGAACAGCACGATGATGAAATTGGCGAACGGGTAAGAGATTTTCATATACAACTCCACCAGCCACTTCCGGGCGTCCGCGCCCAAGCTGAGCATTTTATCCACAAAGCGGTTCAGTTCCGCGTAGTTCATCTCCTCCGGTTTCACCTGCAAATCCACCAGGTCTTCCGGGTAAATCCGGGAATCGGGATACCAGATCTCCTGGTGCTGCACAATTTCCTCTCCGGAAGAGGTAAATTTTCGCTGCATCACCTCGTTCAGCTTCCATTCCTTGCGGGTGGAATCCCAGGCCATAAATTTTGCATCCCAGCGCTCCCGGATGGTATTTCCTTCCCGCCAGACCACATTGACCCTGGTAGCTTGCTGTTTGCGGGCGTCATAGAAGTCGATACTCACCTGGCGATTGTCGCGATCTTGCAGGGAAATTTGCCGCTGGGCGCCAAACTGGGCGCGGGTCTGCTTGCGAATGTCATAGCGGTAAAGATCCAGCCTCAAGCGGTTGCTCTGCGGCACCACGGTTTCCCCCGCCACCCCGGAGGCCACGCTGATCAAGGCTGCCAGCACTAAAATCGGCAACACCAGCCGGTACAGGCTGACCCCGGCAGAGAGGCAGGCGATCAGTTCATTATACTGCGCCATGCTCCCCAGGGAGAACAGGCAGCTAAGCAGCATATTCACCGGGAGCGTTAACAGGATGATGTAAGGGATATAGTACACATAATACCGTACCGCATCGCTGAATTTGGCGTTGTTGGCCAGGAACTCGTCGAGGTGTTCGATCAAATCGACCACGATAAAAATAACGATGAACGCCAGGGTGGTGTAGAACAGGATCGTTAAAAATTTTTTGATAATATAGCGGTCTAAAAGCCTCATCCGCCTCCCTCGCCGGTTCGGAAGAAGAATTGCAACACTTTGGGCAGCCGCTCCCACTGGATGAAGCGGGTTTCCCGCACGGTTCTGACGGTCAGGTAGATGCCGAATGCCCCCACCAGGATGTTGGCAAACCACATCGCCAGAAAAGGGGCCAGCAACTGGCGGTCGGCCAACTCTTCCCCGCCGATCAGGCAGGTCCAATATAAGAGGAAAAAACCGATGCTAAAAGAGATGCCCACCCCCAGGGAACCTTTCCGGGCACGGATGCCCAGGGGAGCGCCGATCAATACGAACACGATGCAGGCAAAAGGGATGGAAAATTTTTTGTGGATTTCTACCTGATATTTGAAAATCTGTTTCTCGAAATAATTTTTATTGCTGGCCGTGGAGCTGATTTTCTGCGCCGCCGCCTGTACTTTGTGGGAAGCGCGGGACACGGCATGATATTTTTCGCTGACGTTCATTTCCTGTTTTTTCCCCTTTGCGCCGGCCAGCCGGGCGGCAATGGTTTCCGGGGGAATCAAAAATTGAGCGATTTCCGCCCGGATGGTGGAATCCGCCCGGGCGATCTCCCGCCGGTAATTGTTCACCTGCTCGTTCATCATGCGGATATTCATTTCCCGGTCGCCGCGCTGCAAGTCTTCCACCCGTTTAAATATCAGATCTTCGGCAGGAATATAAAACACGTTGCGGGTAAAATTCAGGCGGCGGTATTCGGAATAATCCTGGGTGTTGACTTCGTGGATCTCCCCCTCGAACAGGGTGAATACCAACTGCGCCCGCTCCCGGTCGAACACCAGGTAACCGTGGTCGGCAATGACGGTGCGCTGCAATTGCGCCTGGCTGAAGTCGAAGATGGTAATGTTTTTTAGCTTATCCGCCGAATTATTGGCATAATTAGGATCGAGGATGTTGCTTTTATCGGCTAACTCCTTCTGGATGGGCTTTTGGATTTCCTGCACCAGGAGATTGAAGTTGTTGAGCTTCAAATAAATCCCTTCCTCCAATTCCAGGGTGGGCTTCTTTTGGGAAATGCTGCGGAAAAGCAGCCGGGCGCGGTGATTGTATTCCGGCAGTACCTGGTCGTTGTACCATATCATCGCAATGGTCAATACCGCCGCCCAGATCAAAGCCGGGCGAATGATACGGTAGAGATTGATGCCGGAGGTTTTCAACACCGTGATCTCGTTATCCGCGGAGAGCCGCCCGAAAGCCATCAGCGCCGCCACCAGCACCGACATCGGCACCGCCAGGGCCAGCATCCAGGCCAGGTTCAGGTACACGAACTCCAGGATGGTTGCCAGGGAAAGCCCTTTCCCGAACAGCTTGCCGATGTACTGCACGATAAACTTGGTTACGAACACGAACATGATCACCGCTAAGGAAAATAAAAACGGCCCGGTGTGTTCTTTGACGATGTAACGGGAGATAATTTTCATGTTCTTATTTCGTTTCTGTAACCTGAACTTTTCGGAGGTGTCAAGTCTCCGGGAAGTTTAATCAAAGGAATAATTTAACCCTGGCTACCGGTTTACCCAAAGGGAAAATATGGATTATACCGGGTGCCGGCTTTTCCGCATCGCAGCCCCCGGAAAATCGGTTGATTTCCTCCTCCCGGTGTATTATTATGCGCAAAAACACGGCAGCGCCATGATCTTAGAAGTCAAAGAAATTCTGCAAGTGTTAGACCGCTTCATCGGCCATTACCCGATCTATTTCTACCTGGTCGATTCCCGCAATACCATTGTCTGGTTCAATCGATACATGGGGCAAAACCTGCCGGAAATGTATATAGGGCAACCCCTGGAGTGTTTCAAAGGATTCTCGCCCTGCCCGGAGCCCTGCGCCGAATGCCTTCCGGCGGAGAAAAAATTGATCCACACCAAGGTGGAAAAAAACCTGCTTAAAGCCCGGGTCGGGCCGGCGGGAGCGGAACGCTACATTGAATTTTTCAACCTCCCCATTCTACAACCGGACGGGCAGGTTGAAGGGGTGCTGCGGCTGGGCATCGACGTAACCGATAATGAAAAATTGCAGGAAACCCTGCGCGAAAAAGAGAAATTGTTCACTGCCATAGTCGATACCTCTGCCGACGCGGTCATTTTTCTGGACAACGAGGATTGTATCCTGAGCTGGAACAAGGGCGCGGAGGAGATTTTTGGCTACAGCGCGGGGGAAATTATCGGAAAACCCGTCCAAATCCTGGTACCGAAAGAGATATTGGAATTCGGGGAGCTGGATTATATTCACAAGGTATTATCCACCAAAGGTGCTGTGAAAAAATTCGAAACCCGCCGCCTGCACAAAAGCGGGCGCACCGTGTACGTGGATATTTCCTGCAGCCGGGTCTATGATGAAAAAGGAAGCCTCATCGGCACCTCGGAAATCCTGAAAGATATTGAGGACCGCAAACACCTGGAATTCGAGTTGCTGCGCACCATTCACGAACTGTCCAAATTGAACCAGCTCAACGAGATGATCCACCGGGTGTATGATGAGCAGGATATTCTGCGCATCATTCTGATTGCCATTACCGCCGGGGAGGGGCTGCGGTTCAACCGTTCATTCATTCTTCTGGTGGACAAAAACGAACAGTTGCTTACCGGCCACCTGGCCATCGGCCCGGCGAACCGGGAAGAAGCGAAACGGATTTGGGGGGAATTGAACCTGAATCGCGGGTTTTTGAAGGATATCGTTCAGGCTTACAAAATCGACCTGGAGGGGGCCGATCGAGGGGTAAATGAGATCGTTCAACGCATCCGGGTGCCGCTGCGCCGCCGCGACCATATTTTGATCCACGCGCTTCATCAAAAACAGGCCGTCCAGGTAAAAGACCGCCAGATACTCGGCTCCAAATTCCCTGCCCTTACCTTTGAAATCGATGATACCAACCTTTTTGATATTCTGGCCAGCGATACCATGGTCATCGCCCCGGTCTATTCCAAAAAGGAGCCGCTGGGAGTCATCATTGCCGACAACAGCATCAGCCGCCGGGAGATCAGCATCGAGGACGTGGAGAGCCTGAAGCTGTTTGCCAACCAGGCCAGCTCGGCCATCGAGAATGCCCGGCTCTATCATGCCCTGGAAGAGCGTATTTCGGATTTGCAAAACGCCTATCGCCAGTTGGCGGAGAACCAGGAGAAGCTGGTACGGGCGGAAAAATTAGCCGCCATCGGGGAAATGTCTGCAAAAATCGCCCACGAAATTCGCAACCCCCTGGTTTCCATCGGAGGATTCGCCCGCCTGATCGAGAAAAAAATCGCCGAGCAGGAGAAAACCCGCAAATACGCCGGGATCATTAAAGACCAGGTGGATAACCTGGAAAATATTTTGAATAACATCCTCAGCGCCGCCAACCCTCCGAAACCCCAAAAACGGGCGGTGGCCGTCAACCATGTCATCGAGCAGGTGGTAGAGATGTTAGGAACCGCCCTGCAACAACGCAATATCGAATTCTCCGCGGAACTTCAGGAAACTTCCCTCCCGATTTTCGGGGACGAACGGCTGCTCCACCAGGCTTTTCTGAACGTCTTCAAAAACGCCATCGAAGCGTTGGACGGGCGGGCCGAAGGAGCGATGATCCGGGTAGCCACCCGGCCCTGCCCGGAACACGTAGAAGTGCAAATTTCCGATAACGGCCCGGGCATCGAAACCAGCCTGATTTCCAAGATTTTCCAGGCCTTCTTTACTACCAAATCCAGGGGAACCGGGTTAGGGCTGGCGGTGGTGCAGCAAATCGTGGAATCGCACAATGGCAGAATAGAAGTGAGATCCCAGCCCAACGAGGGGACTACTTTTTATATCCGCCTGCCCTTTGCCACGGAAGCGGCGGCGGAGGCGGTTGAAAAGTGAAAACAGTGCGCGGTGTGTTGGTGTTGTCGTGTTTGAGTGTTCCGGTCTTTTGGGCGCGAAGTTGCCAAAACCCCAGGGCGCCCAAAGCCCATAATACTTGAACACCCAAACAACATAACACCCGAACACCGCAAAAATTTTCGGAGGAATCCATGGCAAAGATATTGATTGTAGAAGACGAGGGAGCGCAGCGCATGCTCTACGAGGCCGAGATTGCCGATATGGGCCACCAGATCATCCTGGCAAAGGATGGCGTTGAAGCGGTGGACCTGGTGCGGAAACAAAAACCGGACCTGGTCATTCTCGACCTGATGATGCCGCGCATGCACGGCCTGGAGGCCCTGAAAAAGGTGCTGGGAATGAACCCGAATATGCCGGTGATCATCCACACCGCTTACTCCCACTACAAAGACGATTTCATGAGCTGGGCGGCGGAGGAGTATATCGTCAAATCTTCCGACCTGGGCGAATTGAAAAACGCCATCAAGCGGGTATTGGCCGGCAGGGCGAAAACCGCCGGCGGCCGGGGGAGAAAGTAGGGGGCAGGATAAAATTGGCAATTAGCAATTGCCAATTGCCAATTTTAAGGGCAGGTGGCAGTTTTGCACTCCGAAGTTGACTTTTTCACGGTGAAGGCCTATATTCAACCGTCGATAGCGTCTTTGACATAAATCGGCTGTTCCCCATACCTCAAGAATGCTTAGGGGAAAAAGCCGACGAAAAATTTTTATACCGGTGAACGGGAAGCGCGGTGAAAATCCGCCACTGCCCCGCA
This sequence comes from Deltaproteobacteria bacterium, assembly GCA_011526015.1. Classification (GTDB taxonomy): domain Bacteria; phylum Calditrichota; class Calditrichia; order RBG-13-44-9; family J075; genus JABWBP01. The sequence continues at coordinate 8,296 of WYBG01000130.1, forward strand.
ACTGTGATGGAGGACGAAAGCCCATTGGCGCCACTGCCCCGGCAAGCCGGGTCGGGAAGGCGGGCAAGTAGGATGATTCCTCAGTCAGGAGACCGGCCGGTATAAGAAACCCGTAAAAAATCTTCGCGGGAAGATTGGGTTTACAATTGCCTGTTTTGTGAAGACCGGAACCCCCAATTTTTCTTGATTTTTTATCGGGAAAAATTGGGGGTTTTCTTTTGTGGAAGAATTGCATGAATGATTATACCGATCATACAATTTCTGCCCCGTGCCGGCGGCTTATTGCACTGCTTGGCTGGCTGGGGCTTTTCTGCGCCGTTTCCCTTCCCGCGCAAAGCAATTTGAGCCTGGCCGGGCAGGTGTACGACGCCATCTCCGGCGCGCCTCTGCCCGGGGCAAACGTGCAGGTGCAGCACACCATTTTTGGCGCGGTTTCCGGCGAGGACGGGACTTTTGAAATCGAGAACCTTCCCCCGGGCGCCTATACCGTGATTTTTTCGATGATCGGGTACGAGCCAACTAGAACTTCCCCGGTCATCATTACTGAGGACACTCCTAAACGCATATCCGCCGCGCTTCGCCCTGCCGTGCTAACCGGGGATTCGGTCATTGTGATTGCCGACCGGTATGTGAACGGGGCGACTATCGAAGGCGAAAAGATCATTCTCACTGCCGAAAATATCGCCCGTTACCGCGGATTGGGGATAGCGCAGCTGCTGCACCAGGTTGCCGGGGTGCAGGTAGAATCCGGCGGCGGGGGGAGCAGCCGCGCGATTATCCGCATTCACGGCAGCCGCGCCAGCCAGGTGCTGGTGCTGCTGGACGGCCAGCGCCTCAATTCCCCCCAAACCGGGGAGGTGGACCTGGGCGAGATCCCCCTGGAGCAGATCGACCGAATCGAAATCATCCCCCAGGGCAACAGCGCACTGTTCGGCGGCAACGCTTTCGGCGGGGTGGTTTCCTTCTACACCCGGCAGGCGAAAGAAACCAGCCGGGCGGCGCTTCGCTGGCAGGGCGGTTCTTCTTCCACGGCCCTGGGCAGTCTGGCCGGGGAGATTGCTTTGAGCCGGATCGGGCTGCTGGGCAGCTATTCGCAGGACTATTCCCGGCAGAATTTCCCATACACCTATGAAGGAAGTACTTTCGAGCGGGAAAACGCCTGGTACCGCAATCGAAAAGCGTTCGCCAGGCTCAGCCTTCAAGCTACCCGGCACGAGGTGAATTTGCGCTGGAGCTACCGCCGGGGAGAGCAGGGACTGCCCTCTTCGTTTTACACCGAAATGCTTCACCACAACGCTTTTATGGAGAGCGTCTCCCGCTCCTTGCAATTCCGCTACCGCTGGCTGGCGGGAAGCCCGGGCTTCTTAGAAGCCAGCCTGGCCTACCAGGATTTGAAACAATGGTATAACAATCAGCAGGACCCTTCCCCTACCCGCTACCACAGCGAATCGCAAAATGGCCTGTTAGAAGGGAAGGCGACCGCTCACTACCGTCCCGTTGCTTTTTTGGAAACCCGCGCCGGGGTTCAATACCTGAAAGAGAGTTTGGAGCAGCGGAATTTACTTTATCCCGCCCTCAGCGTCGGCAAAAAACAGCGCCCGGTCCTGGGGGGATTCGGCGGGCTGGAGCTGGATCTGCCTGTTTTTAAAACGTTTTTTAATACCCTCAGCCTGCGTTCTGCGCTGCGCTATGAAAGTTATTTCGATCATCCCGGGGAGTGGTATCCCCTGCTGGGCGCCAGCGCGGTTCCCGCTTTGCTGCCGGCATTGAGCCTTTCCGCCGGCTGGGCCCGGGCGGTACGCTACCCGGATTTCAACAGCCTGTTCTGGAAGGGGGACGCACGCGCCCGCGGCAACCCGGATTTGCAGCCGGAGCGGAAATCCCTGCGCAACTTTGGCGTGCGATTTCGTCCCCTGCAACCCTACCTCCCCGCGCTGAGCTTCTATTATTATTCGGAGAAGATCAGCGGCCTGATTTTCTGGCACCGCGGGGTCAATGGGATTTGGGAGCCGCGTAACGAGGACCGCGCCGAGAAGCGCGGCTGGGACGTGCAGATAGAGCAGGCCCTGGTTCCCAAACACCTCAGCCTGCAAGCATCTTACAGCCGCCTGGAAGCGCTCAACAAAAGCGCGCAACCGAACCTGAAGGATAAGCGCATCGTGTTCACGCCGCGGCACACCGCCAACGTTTCCGCCCGGTTAGGAGTGCGGCAGTGGCAGGCGCTGCTGGTGTATCGCTTTGTAAGCGAGCGGGAGGTGGTGCCGGCCAATACCGGCGTTCCCCTGGTGGCCTACCGGCTTTGGGACGCCTCGCTTTCCTGGCGGCATTCAGCGGGCAAATTGCTGGCGGAATGGAATTTCGCAGTCAAAAATATTACTGCTGCGGATTATGAATTGCTACGCGGTTATCCCATGCCTGGCCGGGAATTTCAAATCTCCCTCAACCTGGAGTATCAAATGCCCAAAATCCGCTGAAACCCTGATAATACCTCAATTGCCAATTGCCAATTGCCAATTGCCAATTGGCAATTGGCAATTAAAAAGGAGACACCCATGCTCAAAACCCATAAAATCCTGTTAACCCTGCTCTGGCTATTTTTCGGCGCGGCATTCGCCCAGGTTCCTTTCAGCGCCTACGTGGTGAATACGCTGGGGGAGAATCTGTCGATGATCGACCTGGAGACCCATTCCGTAAATTCCAACGCCGCCGCCCTGGGACTTTACCCCAACCAGGTAGCCATTCGCGGGGAAAAAGCCTACGTGGTCATTTCCGGCCTGAACGAGATCCGGGCGCTCGACCTGGCCACGCTTGCGACCCTGCAAACCATTGACACCGGGGCGGGGAGCAATCCCTGGGAAATCGAGTTCATCGGCGATGAGTTGGCCGCGGTCAGCCTGTTGTTTACCAACCAGGTAAAATTCATCGACCTGCAAACCGGGCAGACGGTTCAAATCGTCGCGGTTGGTACCGGACCGGAAGGGCTGTTGTACAGCGACGGCTACCTCTACGTCGCCAACAGCGGCTTCAACGGATCGGGATTCGATCCCGGAACGGTGAGCGTGATCGACGCCAGCGATTACTCGCAGAGCACTATTTCCGTGGGGATCAATCCCCAATCGCTGGCTAAAGACTCGCAGGGGAACGTCGTGGCGGCGTGCAGCGGGGATTACGTCTCTATCGGCGGGCAGATGGACGTGATCGACCCCCTCAGCTTCCAGGTGATCCACAGCGTACCGGCGGGCGCGGTTATTACCTCTGTGGCAATCAGCCCGGAAGACCGCGCTTACCTGGCCACTTCCGGCTTTGGGGTGCTGGTGTATGACTTGGCCGGGCAGGTTTTCGAGCGGGACGCTGCCAATCCCCTGCCGGGCGGGCCGGGAACGGCGTTCGATCGCCAGGGGCGGGCTTATATCGCCGATTTTTTCTCCGATTCCGTGTACGTTTATTCCCCCTCGCACCAGCGCCTGAACGGCTACCTGGTGGGAGACGGCCCGCTCTCCATTGATATTTATGATCCCGCGCCCAACGCCGCCGGGCAGCCCGGCGACCCGGTGATCGGGAATTTCATCCTGCGGCAGAACTACCCCAATCCCTTCAACCCGGCAACAGCTATCAGCTATCAGTTATTAGCTATCAGCCAGGTAGATTTGCTGATTTACAACCTGCGGGGCCAAAAAGTGCGCACGCTGGTGCAGGCGCGGCAGCCGGCCGGGCGCTACGAGGTGAAATGGGACGGGCGGGATGATGGGGGCCGCCCGGTTCCTTCGGGGGTGTATTTCTATCGCCTCCAGGCCGGGGGGCAGGCGGCGACGCGGAAAATGCAATTAATTCGGTAACCACCCAGGTATTCGACAGGATGTACAGGATTAACAGGAGTAGAAAGATACTGCATGGATTTTATCCTGTCTATCCTGTTCTCCTGTCAAAAACAGGTTGGGATGTTACTTGATTTGTTGATTTTCCCGCGGGAAATTAAAAATCAGGCTTGAACTTTTGAGGATTTCATAGTATGATTGGGACTCCGGAGACGCCTTGCATCAAGGTTTGTAAACTCGACCCCCTCACCGGCTATTGCCTGGGTTGTTATCGCACCATCGAAGAGATTGCCGCCTGGCCGGCCCTGGGCCGGGAGGAAAAACAACGGATTTATCATTTGCTGGAACACCGGAAACTGCCTGAAATCATGCAATCTTCCGGCAAAAAAACCTGAACGAAATTCGAGCGGATACCCCCCGATGAAAACGCACTGCTTTCGGTTATCTATCTTAATCCTGCTGTTGGCGCAGGCCTGCTGCCTGGCGGCGCAAAATCCCCCCCAGCGGCTCATCTCCCTGGCCCCCAACATCACCGAAATGATTTTCAAGATCGGGGCCGGAGAACTGCTGGTCGGGCGAACGGACTACTGCATGTACCCCGAAGCGGCGCAGCAAATCCCTTCCGTGGGCGGCTATCTGAATCCCAATTACGAGCAGATCGTTTCCCTGCGCCCGGACGTCATTTTCATGCTCCCGAACCTGGAGATGGAGCGGAAGCTACAGCGGCTGGGGTTAAAAACCTTCACCCTGCCGGATGAAACCGTGGAAGAAATTTTCCTGGGCTTCCGGGCATTAGGGCGGGTGTTGAACCGCACGGAAGCGGCGGAAACGGCGATTGCGGGAATTCAGGATACCCTGCGCCGGGTGCAGGAGCAGTCTGCCGGGCGGGATAGTATTGCCGCCTCCGTGCTGCTGTTGGTAGGACGGGAAGCGGGAAGCCTGAAAGGATTATTTTCCGCGGGGGGAAATACCTACCTGGGCGAAATTTTGGAATTGTGCGGCGGCCGCAATATTTTTGGGGACGTGCGGGCGCGCTATTTCGATATTTCCAAAGAAGACCTGGTCCGGCGCGACCCGGATGCAATTATCGAATTCCGCATGATCGATCCCGCCCGGGCGGAGGAAGAAATTGCCCGCCTGAAAGCGGAATGGGAGGCGCTGCCAACCTTGAAAGCGGTGCAAACCGGGAAGATTTTCATCTTCTATGAGCGGGCGTTTCTCATTCCCGGCCCGCGCATCGGGCAGTTGGCCATGGCCATGTACCAGGTGCTGCAACAGGCCGGCGAATGATCGAGATTTCTCACCTGAAATTTGCCTATCATAACGAACCGGTCTTACAGGACATTTCCTGCTCGATCATGGCCGGAGAATTCACCGGGATCATCGGTCCCAACGGGGCGGGCAAATCTACCCTGTTGAAATTGATCGCCGGCATCTTCCCTCCCGGCAGCGGGCAAATCTTGCTGCACCAGAAATCGCTGCCCGCATACCAGCGCAGGGAGCTGGCCCGCCTCATCGGCTATATTCCCCAGGAGTTCAAAACCGCGTTCAATTTTTCCGCTTACGAAATCGTGTTGATGGGGCGCTATCCCTACCTCTCCCCTTTTTCCAACGAGACCGAATACGATAA
>WYBG01000131.1 GCA_011526015.1 Deltaproteobacteria bacterium
CTAAAGTGAGCTAAAGTGCCTGAAGTGGATAGTATGATCAAGCATATCATTTTCGATTTGGGCAACGTGCTGGTGCAAATTCACCCGGAACGAACCGTGGCGGCGCTCGCTGGCGAATGCGGGAAACCGCTTGCCACGCTTCAATCCTTATTCCTTTCCCAACTTCATGATGATTTGATGGAAGGGAAAATTACCCCGCGGCAGTTTCACGAGCGGTTTATAGCGGAGTATGGCTGCCGGATACCATACCGGCGCTTCATTGCCCATTGGGAAAGCCTGATCGGCGATTTCAAACCCGGGATTGCCAAAACGGTGTTACAGCTTGCTCCCCGATTTATCTTGTCGGTCTGCTCCAATACCGATCCCCTGCACTGGAAACTGGTTTGCCGGAACGGGGCATTTCTGCACCAATTTCACCACTACTTTTTATCCTACGAGCTGCAATGCCTCAAACCGAATCCGATGCTGTTCACCCGGATGCTTCACTCCCTGGGGGCAAAAGGCGGGGAGTGCATTTTCATCGATGATACCGCGGAGAATATCCGGGCGGCGGAAACACTGGGAATTCATGGGATCCACGCTTCCGATACCCCGGCCATCGTGCAGGGCTTGCAACGGCTGGGCGTCGGGGTAGAAATTTCCGGCCTCGCGCAGAGCTGAAGCTTTTCCTTTTTTACTCGTGCCGATGCTCTGCATCGACGCTGTTAAGTTAAGAAAATGTGTTATCAAAATGTCATTCCCACGAAAGTGGGAATCCAGAAAAACAGGCGCTTATAGATTCCCGCTTTCGCGGGAATGACATGCAAAAATCCTTAATTTAACAGTATTGATGCTCTGCGTCGCCGTCTTCTTTTTTGTGTTTCTTCTTTGGGCGGATTTTGATAAGTTCAGAGTGTAAGTAAACAATCTACAGGTGAAGCATGAAAAAAATTGCGTTGAGCGCCGCGGTTCTGATCTTCTCTACCCTTCTCCACTCCCAAACCCCGGCGAAATTCGAGCGCTTCTTCCTCGACCAGACCCTGCGTATCGATTATTACCACGTCGGCGACGCAGCGGAGGAAATCATTACCATCGACCAGGTTTACCGGCAGGGGCCCTGGGCCGGCAACCCCGAACATTTGCTCGATCCCTTCAACACCGGGCGCTATTTCATCAAATTGTATGACGTGGCTTCCAACGCCCTGATTCACTCCCGGGGCTTCGACAGCTACTTCGGAGAGTACAAGACCACCGAACCGGCCAAGAACGGGGTCAAACGCACCTATCACGAAACCGCCCTGCTCCCCTGCCCTGCAAAACCGGTATTCTTTGTGATCGAAATGCGCGACCGGAACAACCTGCTCCATCCCCTGTTCACCCGGAAAATCGATCCCGCCGCTCTTGAAGTGATCAAAGAAAACCCCGACCGCCAGGATAACATCTATCCCGTGGTCAGAAACGGGGATGCGCATAAAAAAGTGGATATCGTGATGATCGCCGAGGGCTACAGCGCTGAGGAGGAAGCCAAGTTCAATGCCGATTTAGAACGTTATGCAAAGGTATTTTTCGAGTGGGAGCCGTATAAGAGCAAGCGAAAGAATTTCAACATCAGCGGCATTTTCCGCCCCTCCCGGGAGAGCGGGGTGGATGAGCCGGAACGGGGAATTTTCAAGAATACTGCTTTGAATTCATCCTTCAACTCGCTTGGCTCCGACCGCTACCTGCTCACGGAGGACAACAAAACCCTGCGCGACGTCGCCGCCCAGGTTCCTTACGACGCCATTTTCATCCTGGTTAACAGCAAACGCTATGGCGGGGGCGGCATCTATAACTTTTTTTGCATCACCACGGTGGATAATGAATGGAGTGAATTCGTTTTCCAGCACGAATTCGGGCACAGTTTTACCGGTCTGGCCGACGAGTATTACGGCGCGGAGGTCGCCTACGATGAGTTTTTTCCTGTGGGGGTAGAGCCCACGGAAGCGAATATTACCGCCCTGCTCGACCCGCCCAACATCAAGTGGAAAGAACTAATTTCACCGGGCGTGGCGATTCCCACCGATTGGGGAAAAGCGAAATTTGACAGCCTCTACATCGCAGATCTGAAAATCCGCCAGCAAAAAACCGATACCCTCGCCGCGCTCATTCGCCAGGCTTACCCCGAGGCGACCGTCAAGCAGGTGGAGGCGCGCTACGACAGCCTCTCCCGGCAGCTCAACGATCAAATCAAGGCCTTTACCCGCAATCACCCCCTGAAGGACAAAGTCGGCGCATTCGAGGGCGGCGGTTACGTCGCCAAGGGCATCTACCGTCCCATGCTCAATTGCCTGATGCTGAAATTCGAGAAAGACGATCCCGGCTTCTGCAAGGTGTGCGAGCAGGCCGTCAATCGGATGATTGAATACTATAGTGAGTAATGGGCAGTGTTTTAGTGTTCGGGTGTTATAGTGTTTTAGAGGGATGGCATTTGCATACGAAAACACCCAAACACAATACCACTTGAACACTATAGCACCCGAACGCAACTAATGGTGCATTATGCGAAGAATCTTCATTCTCGGCCAGGCGCTGTTCCTGGTTCTATTATTTGCCTGTAATAATTCCCATGGCCGCGGGGGAGAAATTCCCGACTCCGGCTTGCACGAACGGCTGCTCTCTCTGCCGGGCGTGAGCGTAAAAAAAATCGAGCCGGATTCCCTCTTCAGCGAAGCCTATGAACTCCGGATCGAACAACCGTTGGATCATCAAAATCCGGGGGGAGAAAAATTCACCCAGCGAATCTACCTCTCCCACCGGGATTTTGCCCGCCCCATGGTGCTGGTAACCGAAGGGTACTCTGCGAAGAAAAATTACTCCATGGAGCTTAGCAAAATCCTGAAGGCCAACCAGATCCTGGTGGAGCATCGCTATTTCGGGGAATCCCGCCCGGATTCGCTGAAATGGGAATATTTGAATATCCGGCAGGCCGCGGCCGACCATCACCGGATTGTGGAGCTGTTCAAACCGATCTACAAAGGCAGGTGGATCAATACCGGGATCAGCAAGGGCGGGCAGACCGCCATGTTCCACCGCCGCTTCTATCCGGACGACGTGGAGGTTTCGGTGTGCTACGTCGCTCCCCTGAATTTTCAGCAGGAAGAGCCGCGCATTCACCGCTTTCTGGAAACTGTGGACGGCGCGGAGTGCCGGGAGAAGATCAAACAATTCCAGCGCCGGGTTTTGAAGCAGCGCGATCAATTGCTTCCCCTGGTAAAGTGGTTCTCCAAAGGCAAGGGCTACAGTTACCCGATGGGATTGGAAATGGCCTTTGAATACGCGGTGTTGGAGTACTCCTTCGCTTTCTGGCAGTGGGGAACTTCTCCCTGCGATTCCATTCCCGGCGAGGGTGCGTCGCCGGATCAACTGCTCGATCATCTCATCAAAGTAGCCGGATTCGATCTTTTCGCGGAAGCGGACGTGAAGTATTATGAACCCTTTCAGTACCAGGCTTATACCGAGATCGGCTACTATAATTACCAGACCGCGGATTTCGCCGATCTGCTGAAAGTTGCTCCCCCCAACGCCAGCAACCGCATTCTGGCCCCCCAAAACGTTCCCCTCACCTTCCGCCCCGAAGTGATGCGAGACGTCCACGAATGGATTCAGAACGAGAGCAACAACATGCTCTTCATCTACGGCGAGCTGGACACCTGGTCGGCCTCCGCGGTGGAAATAGGCGAGAAGACCAACGCGGTGAAAGTGGTGCAGAAGGGCGGCTCGCACAAAACCCGCATCAATACCCTGCCGGAGCCGGGGCGGGAGCTGGCGCTCTCTACCCTGGAGGAGTGGCTGGATATGAAGATCGAACGGTGATTTGTTCAATAAGCAGTAGGCAATGCTTGCCGCCTACTCTCCCTTCTACAAAGTTGGCAGATTAAGATGAAGATTCTCAAAACCCTCCACGTTACCGACCGAGATCAGTGGCGGGCCTGGTTGGAACAGAATCACAAGAGCGAGACGGAGATCTGGCTGGTTTTTTATAAAAAGCACACCGGCCGGCCGGTAATCCCCTATAACGACGCGGTAGAAGAAGCGCTATGCTTCGGTTGGATCGACAGTATTTTGCAGCGCATCGACGAAGAGAAATATGCCCGGAAATTTACTCCTCGCAAGCTCAACAGCGTATGGTCTGACCTCAACAAGCGCAGAGTCGTAAAAATGGCTGAAGTGCGGCGCATGGCCCCCGCCGGGCTTGCCAGGATCACCTTTGACATAGATGATATTTCCGGGAAACCGAAAACCCGGGTGCCGAAGAAGGAAATCCTAATCCCCGGCTATATTGAAAAGGCCCTGGCAGAGCATCCCCGGGCGCAAGAGAATTTCAACAAACTACCACCTTACCAGCGCCGGAATTACCTGGGCTGGATCGTTTCGGCAAAGAAAGAAGAAACCCGGCTTCGGCGGCTTAAAGAAGCCATTACGCTGTTGGAGCGAAATCAAAAACTGGGGATGAAATAAACCGACATTAAAATATACTCCAGGCCGATTCACCTAAAACGTAAGGAAACATCATGAAACCGCTTAACCTTTTTTTTCCGTTCTTTCTCATTGCATGTTTTTTCACCACCGTCCTATTCGCCGGGTTTGAAGGCGAGATCAAGCTCAGCGCGCCCCAAACCGTTCTGCGGGTGATTGAGCAAAACGCCGTTACCCTGCGGTTGGAAAACGCGCTTGCTTCAATTCAAACCTACGAAGTTACCACCCCGGAGGGAGTTTTTACCCGTTTAGCAATGAGCGGGTATGCCACCAATTACCGCCCTGGTTACCCGGAGCTGCCGGTGTTGAGCAGGTTGATCGAAATTCCCCACGGCGCGGAGGCGCAGGTCCGGGTGGTTTCGTACCAGGAGGAAACCATCCATTTAGCCGAATGGGGCATTGTAACGCCGA
>WYBG01000132.1 GCA_011526015.1 Deltaproteobacteria bacterium
ATAACCAAAAAAATAAATATAAAAAAGAGGAAATTTGGCTCGAAAGATGAAAGACCTCAAAGGTTTCCAAAACCTGAGGTCTTTCAAATTTAAATTTGACAAATTCGATTTAAAGTGTTATAATGTTTCCGCCAATCATGAAATAATCTGAGTTAAGACCACTACCTTTTTGGTGTTTGAACATATTTGCGGTTCGGTTTCGGAAGGAGAGGGATGTGACCAGGGGGGACAATGCAGCGGAATTGTCCTGAATGAGCACCGAAATATGTTTTTGAGCATGAAAAGCAATTCTATTTGATTTCATCATAGATTTATTCCCATAATTTCTTCCCTCGCCGGGAAGCCTTCGCCCAAATTCCCGTCTCTTGCCTCGATGGATTGAGGCGAAGCCTGAGAAATTCTCAAAAATTCCATTGCTCCATCTATCTGCCATTCGCATAGCATGAGAGGGAAACTATACCCATGAGCAGACACAAAATCCCCTTCTATATCATATCGTTGATTGTTGTGGTGTCCCTGGCGGTCTCCATCAAAAACGTTGCGGAAAGCTGGCAATTGCAGCGGGATCTCGCCCGGGCGCAGAGCGCAGCCGGCGGGGCGGCGCAGCAGCAGACGCCCGATATCACCCCGGAAAACAGCAACCAGGTGGAATACCGCAAATTCCCCATGGTGGGAAGCCGGGTGGCGGTATGGGTGATCGCAGAGCTGCACCTGATGTTCGCCGCCTTCGTTCTGGCGGTTCCGATGTTCGCGCTGATTATCGAATTGATCGGATATTACACCAAAGACAAGCGCTACGACCATCTGGCATACGAATTTACCAAACTGCTCTCCACTTCCTTCTCCTTCACCGCCAGCCTGGGGGCGCTGCTCACCTTTATGCTGATCATCTATTATCCCAAGCTAACTACCTACCTGATAGCTATTTTCAGCCCCACTTTCCTTCCTTATGTTCTGCTGTTCTTTGCCGAAGCCGGTTTTCTATATGCCTATTATTACGGGTGGGGCAAATTTCCCCCAAAAGTCCACCTGGCCCTGGGGGTGGCGTTGAACCTGGTGGGAACCACGATTATGTTCATCGCCAACGCCTGGCTGACCTTTATGAACACGCCCGCGGGAATCAACGAGAGCGGGGGGCTGCTGAGCGTGTGGGGCGCGGTCAGCAACTACACCTGGATGCCCATCAACATTCACCGCCTGATCGCCAACGTGGCTTTCGGCGGCTCTATTGCCGCGGCCTACGGGGCTTATAAATTCCTGGGCGCCCGCACCGAAGCGGAAAAAGCCCATTACGACTGGATGGGCTACGTGGGCAATTTCATAGCCATTGCGGCGCTGTTGCCCCTGCCCTTTGCGGGATACTGGCTGGGGAAAGAGATCTACGCCTATTCCCAGAGCCTGGGCATCGTGCTGATGGGAGGAACCTTCTCCTGGCTGTTCATCATCCAGGCGGTGTTGATCGGCAATTTGTTCCTGGCGGCCAATTATTATCTCTGGGTGAGCATGGAGCGCATCGAAGGGGCGCAGCGGTTTCGCAAGTTCATTAAATATCTGCTCGCCTCGATAACCATCTGTTTTATCGTCTGGGCGACCCCGCACTCCCTGGTCGCCACGGTGGAGGAAGCCCGGCGCATGGGCGGCTCCCACCATCCCATGTTGGGGGTGCTGGGGGTGATGTCCGCCAAGAACACCGCGGTCAACATTCTCATTCTCACCACCTACATCAGCTTTCTGCTCTACCGGCGCGGCAACAAGCAAGCCACGGTCTCCTGGGCAAAGTTAGGCAATACCATCCAGTTCCTGATTTTTGCCGTGGTGGTCATTTTTGTGGTTTTCCTGGGGATTTACGGGTATTTCGTGGAGGCGAAGGTGCGCATCGGCCTTTCGGTGCCGCAGGTGCTCTCGGTGCTCTTTGCCATGATCAGCGTAACCCTTATCGACGTCTTTATGTTTAAAAATGCAAAGAGCATCGGGCCGATCCGCTGGGGAAAAATTCCCGCCCGCGCCCAGTACGCGCTTTTCTTCCTGGCGGTCACCTTCACCTGGCTGATGGGCTTGATGGGCTACGTGCGCGCCGGCCTGCGCCAGCACTGGCACGTGTACGGGGTGATGCAGGATACTTCCCCGGACGCTTTCACCCCCACGTTAGGATTCGCCTCCGGGGTGGTTTCAGTGACGGTGCTGATCTTCTTCACCTTTATCGCCATCGTCTTTTGGCTCTCCGGCCTGTCCGGCAAAAAAGATTGGGAGGCTCGAACAACTGAAACGGTTTCCCCCAAGGGAGAGTTGGGGCTGGCCGCAGGCTCCCCGGGGGCCGAGGAGGGACGGTTATGAAAAATGCCCTGGCTATTTTCGGATTTACGGTTATCGTGACCCTGTTCTATTGGTACGTGGGGCAGCAGGTGCCTCAAAAGGAGACCTACCCGCCCAAAACCCTGGAAATCCGCCCGGATTTGAACACCGCGGAGATGGTGGAGATCGGGAAGGAACTCGTCAGCGGCAAGGGAACCTGCCTGAGCTGCCATACCATGGGGCAATCCGGCTCGCTGCGTTTTCCGGACCTCGGGAACATTGGTGCGATTGCTGCGGCCCGCAAACCGGGCGCTACCGACGTAGAGTACCTCGCCGAATCCATCTACGATCCCAATGTGTTCATCGTAGAAGGATTCCTGCCCGGAATGCCGGTCATCCATAAACCGCCCATCAGCCTGAATGATGACGAAATTCTCTGCGTGATCGCCTATTTGCAAAGCCTGGGGGGAACGCCCACGGTAACCATGCAAACCTCCCATCTATTTAGCGGCGCAGCGCCGCCTTCGCAGGGTGCGCCCGCCGCCATGGCGGTCGCCGGAGCGGCGGCCCCGGAAAATTTAGACGGGCCGGGAATCTTTGCCAAATACGGCTGCATGGCCTGCCACAGCGTGGACAGCCCCGCCAAGATGGTCGGCCCCAGCTTGTATGACATGGGAAAACGGCTTTCCAGAGCGGAAGTTTATGAATCCATATTAGATCCGGACGCCAAAATAACCCCCGGTTATCCCCCGGGAGTGATGGCCGCGACCCTGAAAGGCGGCGGGTTTTATGATAAAGTTTCTTCTAAAGATTTGAATACCCTGGTTGATTACCTGGTATCGTTGAAGGGGAACAAATGAACTACCTGGTACTGACACCGATTGTTGTAGTAATGATTGCGCTCCGGTTCACCCGGTTGAATATATTGGGTTGGCTGGCGGTCTGGTGGATTGCAACGTACCTGGCCATCAGTTATGGAATTAATCCGCCGCTGCCCTCCTCGATCGTCGGAATGTTCATGGGCATCGTTACCCTGGCGCTGCTGGCCTACCTGACGGTGCGAACGGATGATATGAATTTTGTCAAACGCGCGGCCATCCGTTTTCTAACCGATAAAAAATATACTCTTCCGCTGGCGGTCACGGTAATCGCCCTGCCCCTGCTGGCCGCTTTTAACGTCTATCTTTCCGCCGCCAAAGCGCCCCAACCGCCGGCGGCCGGCAGAACCATTCACCCGCCCCCGCCCACGGAGATCACTTTCAAAGGGAAAAAGATCGATTTGGTGAACGGGGTGAATCCTTACCGGGAATTGCAAGCCCGCGATCCGGAAGCATTCCGGGCCCACCTGGCGAACGGCCGTAAAGTCTATTTTCAAAACTGCGCTTTCTGCCACGGGGACAACATGGAAGGGAAAGGAATTTTTGCGCACGCCTTCGATCCCATTCCGGCGAATTTTCAAGACCCGACGACCATCGCCATGTTGCAGGAGACCTATTTGTTCTGGCGCATCGCCAGGGGCGCTCCGGGGCTGCCGGAAGAATCCACCCCCTGGGCCTCGGCCATGCCGGCCTGGGAAAATTTCCTCAGCGAGGAAGAAATCTGGGACGTGATTCTGTTCATGTACGAATATACCGGCCACAAACCGCGCGAGAAAGAGGAGGTACATTAGAATGGGCGGGGCAACCGCGTAGAGACGTTGCAGTGCAACGTCTCTACAGAACAGGGAGGAGAACAAATTTCACCAAAGCGGGGCAGGCGTTAAAAAGATACCCCGGCCTTTCGGGGTAGCAATCATAAAGTTGTGCTGCCCGCTGCCTCTATCATCGAAAGGGTTGAAATAAATGCGACGCTTCATCATATTCTATTCAGGGTTATTGTTGATGCCGGCCATGCTTCTGGCTCAGGAGAAAATCCTGGGTACCGAAGCGCAGCGGGAGGCGGGAAAGAAAATCTACGATCAAAAGTGCGCCCAGTGCCACGGCGAGCAGGGAGACGCCAACAGCGTTGCCACGCCTTTTTTCCGCCCCCAGCCGCGAAATTTCACCAGCGGAATCTTCAAATTCCGCACCACCGCCAGCGGGGAATTGCCCACCCACGAAGATCTCAAAAGAAGCATCAAAAACGGGATGCCCTACACCGGCATGCCGCCCTGGCCGGAATTTTCCGACCGGCAGCTGTCCGACCTGGCCTTCTACATCAAATCGTTTTACCCGGATTTTGGGGAGTACGGCGACGTGCAGCCGCTGGCGCTTCCCAAACCTCCCGCCTACAGCGACGCCTCCGCTGAAAGAGGCCGGGCAATTTATGAAGAAAATAAGTGCTTAGATTGCCACGGCAACTTAGGGCGGGGCGACGGCAAATCCGCTCCCACCCTGAAAGACCAGTGGAACCAGCCCATCCGGGCGGCGGATTTGAGCAAACGCTGGACCTTCCGCGGCGGCCCCACCCGGGCGGACATTTTCCGCACCTTCACCACCGGGCTGGACGGCTCGCCGATGCCCTCTTACAACATTCAGCCCCCGGAAGATCAGTGGGCCTTAGTGGATTACGTGTATTCCCTGGGCCAAAGCGATCAGCCGAATTACGCCACCATGGCGGCGGCGAAAGGGATTTCGGAACCAATCGACCTCAGCCGGGGCAAGGCGCTGTTTGATAACGCCGAAGCCGCTCTTTTCCCGCTGGCCGGGCAGGTAATCGAGCCGGGGCGGGAATTTTATCCCGGGGTCAACGCCATCGAGGCGCGCGCCGTCTATAACGCCGATGAAATCGCCATCATGCTCACCTGGCATACCATGACGGCGGATACGCTGGGGCATAATAGCCCGTTGTTGCCAGCGCCGCCGTTCGATCCGCAAGCGCCGCTGGCGCAGGGCGGGGAGGAATTTTCCGACGCCGTGGCGGTGTTGCTGCCTTCCAAAACGCCGGAAGGGGTGGAGAAACCCTATTTCATGTTCGGCGACAGCAAAAACGCCATGGATATCTGGTTTGCGGACCTGGCGAAGGATAGCGCGGAATTTTTCATTGGCCGGGGCAGCAAGAGCATCGAGCCGGCGGGGAACGGCGGCTTATCGCTGGTTTCCCATTATGAAGAAGGTGAATGGAGCGTTATTTTCAAGCGCAGCCGGGTACGGGAAGGCGGGCTTTCATTTGAAGAAGGCGCGTTTGTGCCGGTTGCTTTCACGATATGGGATGGTTTCAACCGGGAGCGGGGGAACAAGCGCGGGCTGACCTCCTGGTATTATCTATACCTGGAGCCGATGCACAAGGAATCTCCGCTGGCGCCAATGACGAAATCAGGATTGCTTACCCTGGTTGTTCTGCTCGGGATCGTAGCGTTTGCGCGGATAAAATATAGCGGGAAGGCTTAGGGCTTCAATCGAAATGAAAAATCCAAATAACCCATATATCCCTTCCCTTATCTCCTGGAACCTCACCAAAAAGTGCAACCTGCGCTGCCCGCACTGCTACCTGGAAGCGGGTAAAAAAGCGGAGTATGAGTTGAGCACGGAAGAATGCTTAGGGCTGGTGGATGAGATGAAGCTGTTGGGCACGGAAATGCTCATCCTTACCGGCGGGGAGCCGCTGCTGCGCAAGGATATTTTCGACATTGCCCAATACGCTTCCGGGCAGGGAATCTGGGTGGTGATGGGCACCAACGGGGTGCTGGTAACGGAGAAAGTAGCGCAAAAGATGATCGAGTGCGGGGTGAAAGGGGTGGCGATCAGCCTGGATTCCATCGATCCGCAGAAACACAATGATTTCCGCGGAGGGCCGAATTCCTGGGAATATTCCGTGCGGGCCTTGAAAATCTGCCGCGCCGCGGGCTTGCAGGTGCTGGTGCAAACCACGGTCATGGAATCCAATTATGAAGAAATTCCCCGACTGATCGAATTCACCCGCGAGTTAGGGGCCTGGTCGTTCAACCTCTACTTTTTGGTGCAGACCGGGCGGGGGCAGCATATGAACGATCTCTCTCCCCAACGCACCCACGCCATGTTAGAAAACCTGGCGGAATTGCAGGATCGCTACCGCCCCATGCTGGTGCGCTCCAAGTGCGCCCCGCAATTCAAACAAATCGCTTACGAAATGGGCAAGGGGGGATTGGAGAGCGGCGGCTGCATGGCCGGAACGGAGTATTGCCGCATTACCCCGGAAGGCCACGTGACTCCCTGCCCGTACATGACCGTGGTGGCCGGGAACGTGCTGGAACAGGGATTTACGGAAATCTGGCGCACCTCGCCGGTTTTCCGGGAACTGCGCGACCTCTATAAGCTGCAAGGCCGCTGCGGGCGCTGCGAGTTCAAAGAACTGTGCGGAGGCTGCCGCTGCCGCGCCTACGCCGCCTTCGGCGATTATTTGCAGGAAGACCCCGCCTGCACCTACCAGCCCGATGGCAACGGGCGGCTGCTCCAGGTGGAGGGAATCGTCTGGGCGGAAGCGGCCCGGGCGCGTTTAGAGCGGATACCCATTGCCTTCATCCGCAACAAAGTGCAAAAAGGAGTGGAAGCGTACGCGCAGCGGCAGGGGGCAAAGCGGATCACCGCGGAGGTGATGAACGAAGCCCTGGCCGGGGCGGAGAGATACAGTGTGAGTTGATTTACTCGATCCAACGCTCTGCGTCGCCCTGTCGAGATGCAGAGCGCCGCCTCAGTCGTGCATGTGCCGATGGAAACCGTCGGTGCAAGTAAGCGATATCGCTCCCTCGATTTCGGAAGAACAAGCAGGTTAAAAAATCGACATCAACCAGGAGGATACATGACAATGCTTGAAGCAGGCGCCCTCACCCAACAGGTTCAGGTTTCCAACGGCGTCGCCCGCTTGCATAAAAACGGGCAGGCGCGGGAATTCGAGATCAAAGAACTGCCGGATAAATTCATCCGCTGGCAGTTAGACTATAAACACAGTATTTATGACGCCATCGAACGCGATGAATACGTGGCTTTCAACGCCGGCCACCTGCCCGTGGTGGGCACCTGGGAGAGCGATTCGCTGACCCCCAATCTGGCCAACAAGGGAGTGGGATTCACCCCCAAAGATGAATACCTGGATCACTACCTGAACCTGGTAGAATCCGCAGTGGAGCAGATCATCAAACTTCCTCCTCACGCGGTTAACGAGACCCGCGATCTCCGGGTAAATACTGCGCGGGAAATCTACCGGCATCCGGAGCATATCGACTGGCGGCGATTGGCGCTGCTGGAAATTTTCGAGGGAAGCACGTTTAAAAATCTAACCCAGAATCCAATGGCCTCGGTGTTATGGACCGGCAACTCCCCGGTGTTCGTGAGCTTCCAGGTGGATTGCGTGGTGGAAGTGATCACCCCGGAGGATCCCCGTTACCGCTTTGCCTGGGCCATGCGCCGGTTGTTCGAGTACGAGCCCTTCCACGTGGTGCAGACCATCTATCCCTATTCCTACTGCTTCTGGGTGTTCGATTACAAAGACAAAACCCCCAAACGCCGCTACCCCGGCAAGCGCAGCGATAATACCGTGAACGAGGGGCAGGGTAAAATCGGGGGTTCGTAGAATTCACTATTCACTATTCTCCGTTCTGAATTCACAATTAATAGTGAATTGAGAATAGTGAATTGAGAATAGTGAATTGAGAATAGTGAATTGAGAATGGTGAATTATGAATCTTCTAAACCGGGAAATGATCCGTGAATTTTTCACCCGCCTGGAGGAAGCATTTGCTCACCCGGGGCGAATATATTTGATCGGCGAAACCACCCAGGTGTGGGAAGGCTGGCGGGAATGGACCGCGCAGGTGGAGTTTGCCGCCGAGGTCGCTTCGGAGAACCGGTCTGCGTTCGAGGCAGCGGTAGAAAGCGTGCGAGAAGCGCTGGGCGTCGGAGCGCTGGAAGAACATCCCGGCGACTTGATACCGCTGCCGCAGGGATACCGGGAGCGCGCCCGGCTTGCCGGCGCAGAGACCGGCAAACGCTTGCAGGTGTATCATTTCGATCCCTACAGCTCGGCCTTGCGTTTTATCGCCCGGGGGGATGAGCCGGATTATCACCTGGTATTGGCGTACCTGGATCGCGGCTGGATAACAGAAGAGCAGTTGGATGCCCTGCTGGCGGAATTGCTGCCGAACTTTTCCATGCAAACCATCCAGCAGGACCCCGCGGAATTCCGGCGCAAGTACAAAGGCTTGAAACAGATGTGGCGCGCGCGGGTTAGTATTTGAGTGTTAAGTGCTCATGTG
>WYBG01000133.1 GCA_011526015.1 Deltaproteobacteria bacterium
AGTGTTGCTGGTCTAAATTACCTTGTTTCTACCATGGAAACTGTCCAAAATCGCAGAAAATTGGTCTAAAAATCGACTTTTTTCTCCTGGAATCCATTAGCAACACTCAACAGGGAGACTACCCGTTTTCCCTCTCGGATAAAACGTACTCAGAATAGTCTTATTAAATCGCTTTTCCGTTTCCCGGCTCAGCGCCTTATTCCTTTTCCATCCCCCACTTCCACTGATTTTTCCCCCGGCGATCCGGTATTTTTTGGGAAAACGAGCGGTTCGAACACTGGCGGACAGGCGTTCCGACGGCGATAAAGCGCCAATTCCCCACGCTTAATCATAGCGTGTTAACCGTTCATAAAAAATTACCCAACGGAGTCAACCATGTCACCCAAAAAACTTTTACCGATGCTCATCATTTTGAGCAGCATGTTCTGGAGCATGAACGCCCGGGGAGATCCTTCCACGGATAAATTCCTGCTCATCGTCAGCAATCCCCTTTACCAGACCGGCCTGGTAACCGCGGCGTTGAATACCTATCAGCAAGACCTGCAAATCGAGGGATGGGCGACTACCCTAATTACGGTGAACCGGGTGGCGGATCCCAACGCAGATTACATCTGCCCGGATGAAGCCGCCCTGAAGACGCTGATCCAAAATTTCTACAGCCAGGGCTATGACGGCTTCGTCATCATCGGCTCCCCTTCCCATTTGCCCACCGCCTGGTGGAAATGCTACTTCACCGATCCGGACTACACTAAATGCCCCACCGACCTGTACTATGCCGATATGGATGAGTGGATTGTGAAGGATGGCGACGTTTACGTCTCGTTCGATGCCGCGGGAAATTACCTGGGAGGCAATTTCGGGCCGGAGTTGTTCTTCGGAAGAATTACCGCGGGACCCATATCCTCCACGATAGAAGAAGAGGCGGCGAAAGTGGCTTTATACCTGGAAAAAATGCATGCGTACCGGGTTAACGCCGGCAATTTGACCCCCGAACAGCACCAACGCGCCTTTATCTTTCGGGATGATGACTTTAGCGGCAAGGCGGCCGTGGGATTTGAGCCCTATCACGAAGCGACTTCCAATATTTACATCGTGCTCGACCGCAGGCTTACCAATGCCGCCAAACTCGATCAACTATTGGAGGAAGGCTATCGTTTTGGCGAAATCTGGGCCCACTCCACAACCAATTGTTTCATTGTGCCTCACCTGGCTACCCTCGATATTCAAGTGAACTACCTCAACCTGTTTGTCTGCGGGGCGCTAAACTACAGTGAGGCGAACATTGGAGCCGCTTTACTCTTTGATACGGATAAAACCTGTAATATAACCGGCAGCATCGGCAGTTGGGGAATCGGGTTAGACGCTCTCTACTACAGCCAGCTTAACAGCGAAATACCCATCGGAATCGCTTTCCGGGATTTGGCGAACCGACAAATTGCAGCCGGCGAAATCGGCTGGCCCAAAGGCGAGTTGGTCGGCGACCCGCTTCTGAAGCATACCATGAATGTGGCCAACCGTCCGCCCAGAATTGCGAACGACCTCCGCGAGCTTACGGCCTTCTCAAATGCACCTTTTGAGTTCGTATTTACCGCGGAAGATCCCGAAGGAGACCCGCTCGCGGTTTCTATCGAAGATTTGCCCCCGGATATGAGCTGGAATGGCAATGCGCTATTCTGGACCCCTTCTCAGTCCGATGAGAGAAAGTTTCGCACTCTTACCGTCAAGGTAGTGGATAATCACGACAACAGTTATAGAGAAGAGTTTGACATCTTTGTTCCGGGAATTGATTCCTTTGGCAATGGTGATTTTGAGGCCGGCAGCGGCGAAAACCCGGATTTCTGGGAGATTCAGACTGCTACTTGTGGAGCCGTCTTTCGTTGGGAGCCCGCGGGGACGGGCCACAACGGAACGAAGTGTGTGAGTATTGACGCTGAAGCTTATCCGGATGACGCATGTTGGACTCAAAAAATATCCACCCTGGCGGTTGGGCACTGGTATTTGCTGGAAGGATGGATTAAAGGCGAAAATATTATTTCCCACGAAGGCAGCATTGGCGCCAATCTTTGCTTATTCGGAACCTGGGACCATTCCCAGGCCGGTTTCGGTACATTTGGTTGGATGCCGGTTCAACTTATGTTCAAAGCCGAATCGCAGTCGGTTACGATTGGGTGCAGGTTAGGCTATTGGACCAGTGTTGTCACCGGAAAAGCCTGGTTCGACGATATCGTTTTGTCAGATTTGACTTCCGATTCCCTCACCGCTGATCTGTTGTTCGCTGACAACGACGTGGAATTGACCAAACCGGCTTATACCGAAGGCAACATCCATTCCAACGAAGAAGTGGAATTCAAGCAAGGCAAACCCAGCACCCACCAGGGCAATATCAGCGCGGTGGAGGGGGTGTACATTGGTAAAAAAATGACCATCAACGGCGACGTCGCCGCCCCGGAAGTCAAAAATTACGGTACGGTAAACGGCAATATCAACATCCAGGCGGTTACCCCCATTTCTCTTCCCGCCCAGCCGGTATATTCTCCCAACAACGATGACCGGGATATTCGCGGTATCGTTTCTTTAGCGCCCGGCCAATACGGCGAGATCACGGTGCGCAAGAACGCGGTCTTGAACCTGGGCGCCGGCGAGTATCAACTGCAGCACTTGGAAATTCACAAAAATGCCGCCGTCAATGTGGATGTTTCCGGGGGGGAGGTGAATATCTTCATCTGCGATGAGCTGGAATTCAAGGGTGACGGGAGTTTCACCGCCTTCGGCGCTCCCAATCCCACTAAGCAGGTTAACATCCGGAGCGGTTATACCAAAACCATCAAGGTGCGAAAGAATTCGATCCTGAACGGCTGCAACCTCTACGCCCCAGCGGCCGCGGTGGAATTCGCCGGGAACAGCTTCTTCAAGGGGTTTGTGTGCGCCCGGGAGATCGAAGTGCAGAAAAATGCCGCGCTGGTAACCCATCAATCCTCTCTCACCCCGCAGGGCGCGTTCTACCTGGCCGCCGGCGGCGATGAGGAGGAAGCGGACACAACTACAAGCACGGCTATCCCGGAAAGCTATGAATTGAGCCAGAATTTCCCCAATCCGTTTAATCCCAGCACGACCATTCGTTTTTCCCTTCCGCAGGGAGGACCGGTGAGCCTGAAGATCTACAATATCCGCGGCCAATTGGTAAAGACCCTGGTCGATGGATTTACCGAGGCGGGCCGCCACCAGGCAGTTTGGAACGGTACGGATGAAGCAGGAACAACAGTGGCCAGCGGAATATATTTCTGCCGCTTCTCGGCCAACGGGTTTGTCGAGGTGAAGAAGATGGCGCTGGTCAGATAGTGTCTATGGCCGGAGAGAGAATGATTTGCGGAAAACGTTTTTAATACACCACCCCAAAAAAACACCGCCGCCACGCCAAATAAAAATAATTTGAGGAGGGTGTTTTATTGGCGGGAGCGTGGCGACGGTGAAAGGGTTTTGCTGTCCCTGATCCCCGGCGTCGGGCGCACCTGCGCAGCGTATCCGGCGATCAGGAGGGAAGATTTCATACTACGTATTACATTTTGTCTCTACCTGGCGGAGCCGCCCAGGCATTTGGCGCAATTGTCATACCCGTCGGTATGGGCATATTCCAGGATGTTGTAGGGCCGGTCATGCTTCGCATCGATGATCTCGTTGATCTGGCAGCCCGTGGCGGTGTAGTCTTCCCGATCCAGATCATGCACCTCTTTGGTGTTGATATTAGCCAGGTAGCGTTCGCCCAGCATATTTCCGCGGAATCGCCGGCCATATTCCGGCAATACCGGGGCCGCCGGGGCAGGTTCATGGCGGAAATCATTGCCCAGCGCCTTCAAATTCGGTATGAGCAATATGTTTCCGGGGGTGATCGGCAACATCGGGCCGGGGGCTAAGGAATTCAACTTCACCGGCGGATACCACCCCACGTCGGAAATAAATCCCCAGAAAATGATATAAACGGGAAGCCACCCCTTTTTTCGCTTACCGGAGATGAAATAGAGATCGTAGGTTTTATCATCCCCGTTTTTAGCCATTCGCCAGGTGATGCTGATGATCTGGAACGCGAATCCCACCCAGCCGGGAATATTGCTGAGAATGTCGCATACCCACTGGGCGTCTTCATCAACTCTCCCGGGATCTCCCAGGTGCGCATGGGCAAAGTTGCCGCTGAAATAGTGTTCATTGTCCGCGCTAAACTTTGCTAACCAGGAGGGCTCCTTCCGCCAGGTTGATAAGTTACTGATGGCCATAACAATCCTCCTCTGGGTTAATCTTGTAAAATCTTAAAAGAAACCCGTTTCAATGTAACCGGATATGGCCGCCGCTTGAAAATCAGCTTGCGCGCGTAGCCATTCTATATGGAAAATTCAATCGCACGCACACTTATCAAACACTGGCTTCGCTGTCAGATTAAGAGAGGGAGATTCAGTAACAGGTAGCGAGATTAAATAACCTTAAACTTCCCGCATCCAATGCCGGGTGAGCAGGAATCTATCATTCTGAAAGTAGAAAAATTTACCAACTTCCGAATCTTCGTGCAACATGTAAAATTTTGTTTTTGTTGATACCCGCGTAAAACACTCATTCAACAAATGTTGCACCGGTACTCTTCAGGGTTGGCCGTTCAAGCGCCGTTACGGGAAAATGCCCAACTCCAAATAGGCTTTGGCCACTTTATCAATGGCGTTGATGAACGCGGCGGTGCGCAGGGAAATTTTGTCCCCGTGCTTTTTGCGGGTCTCCCGGATGTGCTGGTAGGCGGTGATCATGGTCTCCTCCAGGCCGGAATTGACCAGGTCCAACTCATCCGCCCCGTAGGCGATCTGGTTATAAAGATCGGTCGGGAGTTTCTTGCCGGTGGCTTCTTCCAGGGCCTGCAAAATCTTTTTATTGATATTCTCTTCGAACCGCTTGCTCATTCGCCCGAAGCGCACGTGGGAAAGATTCTTCAACCATTCGAAGTAAGAAACGGTTACCCCGCCGGCGTTCATATAGATGTCCGGGATGATCATTTTACCGGCTTTCAGGAGCAGATCGGCGGCGTCCGCAGTGACCGGGCCGTTAGCGCCTTCGGCGATCAGTTTGGCCTTAATCCGGGCGGCGTTTTCCATGGTGATCTGGTTTTCCAGCGCCGCGGGTACCAGGATGTCGCACTCCAATTCCAACGCGTCGCCGTTCTTCGCCAGATTCTGCGCCCCGGGGAAGTTCAGGATCGAATTGGTTCCCTGGCGGTGCTTCACCACTGCATCCACGTCTAACCCTTTGGGATTGTAAATCGCCCCTTCATACTCCGCCAGCCCGATGATAATCCCCCCGCCTTCCTGAATCAATTTGGCCGCGTAATATCCCACGTTTCCCAATCCCTGCACCACCACCTTCTTTCCTTCCAAACCGGGGGTCAGGCCGATTCTTTTCATATCCTCGGTAACGGCGCAGCACTCCCGGATTCCCAAAAATACGCCCCGGCCGGTCGCTTCCACCCGCCCGTGCACCCCTCCCTGGGGAATCGGTTTTCCGGTGACGCAGGCAAAGGCGTCCAGCTCGCCCTCGGTCATGGAATTATAGGTATCCGCCATCCAGGCCATTTCCCGCG
>WYBG01000134.1 GCA_011526015.1 Deltaproteobacteria bacterium
GGTTGATTACATCGCCGCCATCTTTTTCAGCAGGTCCACGGTGCGGCTGGAATAGCCCCACTCGTTGTCGTACCAGGAGAGCACTTTTACAAAATTGCCGTCCATGACTTTGGTGGAGAGGGAGTCGAAAATGCTGGAAGCGGGGTTGCCGACGATGTCCGAGGAGACGATGGGGTCTTCGCAATATTCCAACAATCCCTTCAGGGAGCCTTCCGCGGCCTTTTTCATCGCCGCGTTGACCTCGTCCGCGGTTGCGGGTTTGCCTAATTCCGCCACCAGGTCCACCAGGGAGCCGTCGGTCACCGGCACGCGCAGGGCGATGCCGTCTAACTTGCCCTTCAACGCCGGGATAACCAGGCCGACCGCCTTGGCGGCGCCGGTGGTGGTTGGAATGATATTGGCTGCGGCAGCGCGGGCGCGGCGCAGGTCTTTATGGGGCAGGTCCAAAATGCGCTGGTCGTTGGTGTAGGCGTGGATGGTGGTCATCCATCCGCGTTTGATGCCGAAGGATTCGTGTAAAACTTTGGCCACCGGGGCTAAGCAGTTGGTGGTGCAGGAGGCGTTGGAGACCAGTTTGTGTTCGGGCTTCAGGGTGTGGTCGTTCACGCCCATCACCACGGTGTTATCTAACTCTCCCTTGGCGGGGGCGGTGAGGAGCACTCTTTTCGCCCCGGCTTCCAGGTGCAGGCCCATCTTTTCCCGGTTGGTAAAAATTCCCGTGGATTCGATCACGATGTCCACTTTCAATTCCTTCCAGGGCAGTTTGGAAGGGTCTTTCTCCGCGAAGATGCGAACTTTTTCATCGCCGGTGACCAGGTAGTCGCCCTCGGCGTGAACCGCGGCGGGGTATCTTCCGTGCACCGAATCGTATTTCAACAAATGCGCCAGGGTGGGGGCGTCGGTGATGTCATTGATCGCCACGACGTCGATGCCCCGGTCGTTGCGCATCGCTTTGAATACCAGCCGCCCGATGCGGCCAAATCCGTTAATTGCGACTTTAATAGCCATAAAAAACTCCCTTAGTTTGAAGAGGTTGAGGTTTTTGGAAAATTGGATTGGCAGGATGTATTAGAGTTGTTGCGAAACAATAAAAAAGCCACGAATGCTTGAGGGCCATAAAAAAGCACGGTTAAGGTTTTGCAATGCTGCCGGGAACTATTTCTCCCTTAAAATAAAGGCTGCAATATAAAGAACCGGGCAAATTTTGGCAAGCGGGTTTTCAAACTCGAAAGCACCCGGTATTTTCATTGCCGGTCTCCACCTGTACGCCAGGGGGCGCTCAGCCTGGAATAACCGGGGAAAGGTTTCCGGTCGCCGGAACTGCCCAGGAACAGGAATATTCAAAAAGCATGACAAAAATCATGTTTCAACCTGACCAAAGTCATGGTTTGCTGATTTTTTTCTTGCAATTTTAAATTTGCAACGAATGGGAAATATCGTAAGACCAAAAAACCTGGTTTGTCGCTGCCAGCCAGGGGAGGGTTCTATGAAACACGCCATTCAAACCACCGCTTTACTTTTCTTGTTTGTTCATATTTGCTTAGCCGATCCCGGCCAGCGGCGGGCGCTGCGGGTGGGAGGAATGGAGCTTTCCCCCTTTGGCTACGGGGTGATGGAAACCCATCCCCACCAGGCGCTGGATTCTACCAACACGAATTTTGCCGATTATTATGCCCACATTTCCTTGTGGCTTTGCGGAATCACCGCTGCCGGGGATACCCTAATTGCCTGCCCGGAGCTGGCGAAAAGCGGGGAAGCCGCCGGGTTTGTCGCCAAACGCCTCTATCGCGATACCACCAACGTCTTGCAGCTTCCCAATGTGGAGTTCACCACCGTCTCGGTGTACCAGGATACTGTCGCCGGCTGGCGGGTGAGACAGTTCAACGTCGCCTTGCAGGATCACTCCGCCGGAATTCTGGCCTATCTCATCCGCTATAGCGGGCAGCAGGGGAATCTGGCCAACGTGTATGCCGGGGTATATTTCGATTTCGACGCTCCCAACAGCGAGAACCATCCTACCCCGGATGACGACCGGTTGGCGCTCCTAACAGGCGGGTACGCGATCAGCGATTTCCACTCCGGCCAGGGGATGAACCTGGGCGGGGCTTTTTCTCCCCTGCTGCGCAATTACTGGCAGCGTTCCCAGGCGCCGGCGAGCAGAGAAGCGGTGTATGGCCGGATGAGCCAGGGCAATGTAACCACCCCGCCGGATACCGCGGATTACCACGTTTACCTGGGCAGCGGGCCTTTTGCGCTCAGCGCCGGGCAGGGAATCTTGCTGGTCTATACCCTGGAACCGGAAGGAAGCGGGTTCTCCAAATCCGCTGGCTCCAATGGAGCTTCCGAATTATGGGCGGCATTGCAGGAAGGCATCGCCGAATTTTCCCGGGATAAACAGTTGGCTGCGGCAGGAGCAGGCCCGGCACAGCGGGAAACTTTAGTTTCCGGCCTTCCCGAAACCTCTGAGTTGTTTCAGAACTATCCCAATCCCTTTAACCCCAGGACGAATTTCGGATTGCAGATTGCGGATTTCGGATTTGTGGAGTTAAAGATTTACGATGTTACCGGGCGATTAGTGCGCACCCTGGTGAGCGAAAATAAAGCTCCCGGTAGCTATACCGTGCAGTGGGATGGAACCGATGCGCGTGGGCAGGCGGTAAGTTCCGGGATTTACCTCTACCGGCTGACGGCCGCCGGTTTTCAGGCGCAGAAGAAAATGTTGCTGATTCGTTAGAACCGGAGGGTTGAAGAGATGATCAGACGCAAATTTTTTACGGGCTTCTTCATTTTTGTTTTTTCATGGAGTAACTTCCTTTCAGCCGGGCCGACGCAGTTAACCTTTACCTACCAGGTGACGGTGACCAACGAGACCGGTTCTCCCGAGGGCGGGGTGGCGATCCGGCTGACCGGCTATTACAGCGTGTGGGAATACCAAAGCGATTTAGGATATTACGAGTGGGAGCTGCGCTCGGCCACTAATGAAGGCTCCACCAATGCCAGTGGGTACGTCAGCCTGGTCGCCTCGGCGGATATTTCCGAGTATTATCCGGAAGATTACCGGGTGGAGCACATGCTGATAGAGATGATAGATCCGGATTATAGCGTTTTATCTTCTCAAAACACTCAAAGCTATTTTACCAATGCGGCGGGGAGCTTTGTGGTGGTATTTGATCTTGACAGAGATTTGCTCAATGATAATATAGAATGGCAATTAGCAAATAAGTTTAAACCGGTATTGCATTCTCACTCACTAGAACTAGAAAAACAACAAGGATTACATAATATGGATCTAATTATAAATTCATACGGAACACTGAAAGTGATTTTGACCGGAAACAGCCAAACGGCCTATA
>WYBG01000135.1 GCA_011526015.1 Deltaproteobacteria bacterium
AAGCCCAAACAAATTGCCGTGAAAATTGCCTGAGGGGCGATATCCTCACCGAAAAACAAAAGGCGGGCCTGAGGGCTCGCCTTTTGTTTTTCGCTATCCCCTCCGCTCCCCCATCGCCAGAACAATCCCCGCCAGAATAAACCCCGCCCCGGCGTAAAACCATCCGTAGGGCGTTTCACCGAAAAAGAAATAAGCCATGATCGAGGCCAGCACCGGTTCCCCTAACACCGCCAGGCTGACTTTATAAGCTTCGATGCGCCGCGCCGCCCAGTTGAGCAGGGAGTGCCCCACCCCGGTGGGAATCAGCGCCAGCAGGAGCATGAAAATATGCACCCGCAGCGGGTAATCCAGCAAGGGATGCCCGGCAGCCAGGCTGAACAGCAGCAGGATCAGCGCCGCCGCGCCGTACACTAAGGCCAGGTAGAACACCAAGTCGATGCGGCTGCGCAAATAGCGGGCGATGAACAGGTACAGGGTTAAGAACAGGGCGCTGGCGACTGCCAGCAGGTCGCCGTAGAGCCGCCCCTCCAGAAATTGCCCGGAGAAAAAATACTCCTGCAGGGACTGCCCGGCGGCAATCGCCACGTCCTGCCCCCCGATAATGATAATGCCCGCCAGGGTAAACAGCACCGCGGCCACGGAGCGCCAGCCCGCTTTTTCCTTCAGTAAAAAGGGGGACAACAGTACCGCAAACACCGGGTGGGTGGATTCCAAGGTGAGGGAGTGGGCGATGGTGGTCAGTTTCAGGGAGGCGATCCAGGCGGCGAAGTGCAGCGCCAGCAGAAATCCGGCGGCGAGGATCAATCCCCGCTCCCGGGCG
Organism: Deltaproteobacteria bacterium; assembly: GCA_011526015.1. Lineage (GTDB taxonomy): Bacteria > Calditrichota > Calditrichia > RBG-13-44-9 > J075 > JABWBP01. The sequence continues at coordinate 821 of WYBG01000135.1, forward strand.
GATAACCCGGCCAAAGAGCGCCGGGCCCCGGGTTGACGAAAACTCCAGGCGACAAAGAGCAGGGAAGACCAGAGCATCCGGTAAAACGCAATGATCAGCGCGGGAGCGTCTTCGCACCAGCGAATGAAGATGGAAGCCCAGGAAACCGCCAGCACCGCGATGAACAGGCCCAGGTAGGTTTCGGGATTCCCCGGGGGGGCGCCGAAGGCGCAAGCGGGTCGGGTTGCAGATTTCGGATCTGGGATTTCGGATTGCAGATTGGATTTCTCTCTCTCGATACGCGTCTCACACTCTCCTAATGAATAATCCGGCCAAATCGGCAGCCGGCTGCTATCCTGTTCCGGCAGGCGGGCGCGCCACGCTTTTTCCGCCGCCAGAACGTGCCCCAGCAGTTGCAGCGCCTTTACCGGCGGAGCGGCGCATTTTTGCAGCGCCCGGAGCGCTCCTCTATTCGCCCAATGATCATAAACGAACAATTTCTGAAAATACGCAACACTATCCATCTATCCTCCTTTTTGCGGCCCGGAACCGCCTGGCGGTTCGCGCGTAACCTGTTATCCTTTTGGATAATCTAAGGAAAGTAAAATATAAGCGGTTAAGAGTAAGAAAGGACATTAAATTGGCAAGAAAATTAACCCGAGGAGGTTTGCAATGTTTTTGGATCCAACTTTTCTTCTGCTGATACCGGCCCTGGCCCTGGCGTTTTTTGCCCAGTTAAGAGTGCGCAGCGCTTTTAAAAAGTACAGCCAGATTCCCAACCGGCGGGGAATGACCGGCTACCAGGCCGCCAGGCGCATTTTAGAAATGAACAATCTCCATGACGTGAACGTCGAGGAAGTGCAGGGAACCCTCAGCGACCATTATGATCCCCGCGACAGAACCGTGCGCCTCTCCACTGACAATTACCGCGGCGCTTCCTTAGCGGCGCTGAGCGTGGCGGCGCACGAGGTGGGACACGCCATTCAACACGCCACCGGCTATTCGCCGCTGAAAATCCGCCATTCCATTCTGCCGGTTACCAACTTAGGCTCCTGGGCGGCGTTTCCGCTGTTTATGATCGGGTTTCTGTTCCGCAGCCCGCTGATGATGGATTTGGGCATTCTCTTTTTCGCCGGGGTGGTGGTGTTCCACCTGGTAACCCTGCCGGTGGAGTTCAACGCCAGCAGCCGGGCGATCAAGTAACTTGCCGGGGGAGGTTATATCACTACTGAGGAAGCCGGGGGAGCGAAATCGGTGCTGAACGCGGCCGCCCTCACCTACGTGGCCGCGGCCGCGGTCTCCGCCATGCACCTGGTGCGCCTGCTGATTCTGCGGGGGATGTCGCGAGAGTGATAGAGCTTGCTGGCCCCTTCAAAGATGAACCGGCGAACCGGTGAATCGGAGAACTGGCGGACTGCTCACCGTGCAAGCAGTTTTTTGACCGGCCTGAATTCGTTCAGGCCGGTTTTTTTATTGATAGTTTAATGCAAAATAGAGTTTTTCTTACAAGCCGATTTGATATCTTAGTTCTTTCAATTGTAATTCAACTGAATATAAATCAGCAATCACATCGGTTTGAACATGTTTATATCGATTTCGATATTCATAGAAAGTATTCATAATTTGATTGTATTTTTTGGAGTCGTCAGAGATAACATATAAACCGACATCTTTATAGTCAATTAAAGTTGCCATTCTTCCAACACCCGGCCAGGTTCCGGTAGATATTTCTACTTCAAAGGCATTAACGGGAAGAAACCTCTGACCCTTTTCTTTGAACCAGAGCACATCTATTTGTCTTAGTATATCATAATCGGAGAATTGCAAAGGTGGGCATTTCTCTAATGTGGCAATCTCGGCTAAACTTTTTCCATTGAATTTTTTGGATTTATTTGGACAATAAGTTCGGTATCCCCGGATATTTCCGATTTCTAATAATCTTCCTTGAATTACGGAATGCAAACTTTCTTCTACAGAGTTTTTTTCTCCCAGTAATTTGGGCGGAGATAGTAAGAGACTCCAGCTATTGATGAAAGGTTTACAATCAAGGCGGTTCCCCCTTCCTTTAAGAACAATATTTAGGTCGTAATCGAGGACTATTTTATATTCGCCATTTCGGTCGTGACTAATATTCGGAAGATGATCAAACAAAATTTGAGCGGGTAGAATCACGGTATTTTCTATAGAACCACATATAAATGAAATAAAGGGATTGTCGAGGTTGGCGAGTTCTTCTGCATGAATGTAATTGAGTCCGAAGAAATAACTTCCATTACCAGTTGGTGTCGAAGCTGCACGAATCAGAACATTTGCTTCTGCAATCTTGTACACTCTTGCTTTTAGAACTCTAATCAGTTCAATGTCTGCTTTAAGTGCCGTGGCTTTTTGTAAAAATTGATCAAATAATATGTCAGTTGGAAGCTCTTTTCCCATTGTCTATCCATTTATATTTCTTCTTTCACTTCAGTCGCTTCATTATAGGTCATCTCAATACTATGAATTTTGAATTTCTCATTCTTCCGATCTTCAGATGATGACAAGTCAGGGCAATCGCCAAGAAAAAATTCGGCCAGCCAGCGTGCCTGTTTTTCATTCTCGGCATCAATTGCAACAACGAAAGATCTTGTTAGTGACACTTTGAAATGTTTCATATCTCACCTCTAATTTTTTTGTCTCAAAAACCATGAACCTCTTTCTCCAAAACTTGATCGAAATTACAATTTAGGGCCGGTTCGTTTTGCCATGTTTCACCGTATTCTTAAACGCTTTCCGGGTTTAACAGGAATTTAACCTCCGGGAGGTTGATTGCTTATCTGGAATGATTTCACCTCGAAGCCGATATGAGCAAAATATTCCGTACAAAATATAATCAATAATTCCCTCCATTGCATCAAGGGAAATCTTGAAAATGGCTTGCAGGGTTTCCCCATCCCGGTTCAGCGGGGTTGCAATTTGGCTAAACCGGGATGGAGAACTTCGTTCACGGCTGCAAATACCTCCCCAGCCACTCCTGCACCGTTTTCCACCACAATTGCGCGTTCTGCGGCTTCAGGACGAAGTGATTCTCATCCGGGAACAAAAGCAGCCGCGAAGCTACCCCTTTCATTTGCAGGGCGGTGAACATTTGCATGCCCTGGGTGTAGGGCAGGCGGTAATCTTTCTCGCCATGGATGACCAGGGTGGGGGTGTTGAAGTTGTTCGCGTAGTGCACCGGATTCCATTGCTGGTAAACCGATCCCGCTTCCCAGGGCGCCCCGTTGAATTCCCAGAGCGGGAACCACAACTCTTCCGTGGCCCCGAACGCGCTGACGGTCTCGAAAATCCCGTCGTGCGACACCAGTACTTTGAACAACCCCTCCGGATTGTGCCCGGCGATCCAGTTGACCATGTAACCGCCGTAAGAAGCCCCGGCTGCGCCCACCCGATTGCGGTCGATAAAATCGAAGTGCCCGGTGGCCCACTTCGTGCCGGTCATTATATCCTCATACGGCCAGCCGCCCCAGTTTTTGCTCACTGCGTCGCAAAATGCCTGACCATAGCCGGTGCTGCCGTGGAAGTTGATCATAATGACCACGTAGCCGGGGGAGGCGAACATCTGCGCGTTCCAGCGGTAATGGAATTCATCCCCGAACGCGCCCTGCGGCCCGCCGTGGATCAGGGAAACCAGGGGATATTTTTTCGCGGGATCGAATTGAGGCGGTTTGAGCAGCAGCAGGTGAACGGAGTCGTTGTTCGCGCCGCTGAACCAGTATTCTTCTAAGGGATTCATCTCTAACTGCGCCAGGCGCTCCCGGTTGGTGAAGGTCAACTGGGTCAGCTTTTTGCTGCTCAAGTCCAGCCGGAACAGCTCGTAAGGCAGGTTTACCCGCTGCACCTGGAGCGCCAGGAACTTGCCGTCGGGGCTGATTTGCAAATTGCCGATATTGGTTTTATCGAGCAGCAATACCGGGCTGCCCTGCTTCACGCCCACTTCAT
>WYBG01000136.1 GCA_011526015.1 Deltaproteobacteria bacterium
ACCCAGCCCCGCACCATCCCGTAGTCCCGTCCTGGCGCTCCAATGCCGGTTTTTCTTCCTCCACCAAAGGTTTCGTGGGAATCGACGCGCTGGCGCTCCCGGCGGTTTTTTCCGGCGCGGCTTATTACATTTACCATCTCACCAAAAGCCTGCTGGAAATCTCCCGCCCTTTCCCGATTGCGGTATTTTGCAGACCGCAGCATCGCCCCTTGTTTGCCGGACGGCTCGGGCCGGGTGATAAAATCGTCCCCGTTTCCCTGGAGCGCCGGGTCGTGCGGCTCTATTTTTACGAGTTCAAATTGAAACCCCTGCTGATCAAAGAGAATATCCGCGTTTTCTACGCCACCCATTACATCTGCCCCCCGGCAGATGCTCGCTATTGCCTGGTCAGCACCTTTCACGATATGGGATTTCTGTTGTTCCCGCAATTTTACCCGCTGCTGAAGCGCCTCTATTTCGGGCGGCGGATGAAAACCTTCCTGTCCCGCTGCGACCGCGTTGTGGCCATTTCCCGTTCCACGGCGGCGGCGATTGGCAGCCTGTTCCCGGAGTACGCCCCCCGGGTCGCGGTAATCTATCCCGGCGCCGATCATCTTCTCGATGCAGATGCACCCGCGCCTTTTTCGCCCCGGGTAGAATCGCCCTTTATCCTGGCAGTGAATACCTTCGAGGTGCGGAAGAACATTCCCTTCATCATCCGGCTTTTCAATCATTTGAAATCGACCCGGCGGCTGGCGCACCGGCTGCTGGTGGTGGGGCAGCCGGCCAACGGGTACAAGGAGATTTTAGGGGAAATCCGGCGCTCTCCCTTCAGCCGGGATATCGTGCTCGCCAGCGCCATTTCGGCGGAAGAGCTGAGCTTTTATTACCGGCACTGCGATTTTTTCCTCAACGCCTCCGAATACGAGGGCTTCGGGTTTACCCCCTTCGAGGCGCTCAGCCACGGCTGCCCGGCGTTTCTCTACAAAAATAACACCGTGGCTGAATTTCTGGGAAATCATCCTTATATTTTCGAGCATCTGGAGGTAGAATTATGGGCCGCGCGGATCGGGCAGGAATTAGCCGCTTCTTTCCGCGGGAAAATCGGCCGGGAGACCATCCGGAGCCTCTCCTGGCAAAATACCGCCCGGGCGACCCTGCAATTACTGGAACAAATCATCGCAACCAGGGAACCTCGCATTGTATTATAAAGAAATTTTCGCTACCATCATGCTGGCGCACTATTTCCAGAGCGCCTTTACCCGCGACCAGGTGTACCGCTACCTTCGGGTGAAAATGGAACGGGAGCGCTTTGATGAGGCCGTGGAGGCGCTGAAACGCCGGGCTATCATCTTCGAGCGGGGAGATATTCTCTTCACCAGGGATATGGAAACATCCCTGCGGGAAAGGCGGCGCTGGAGCCGGGACTTATTTCTTCGCCATAAACGCTATCTTTCCTTCATTTCCAGAATGCCCTGGGTAAAATACCTGGCGTTGACCGGCGCCAATGCCTTCGAATCCTGCCGCAACCGCGACGATATCGACCTGTTCCTGGTCACCCAAAAAGATCGCTTGTGGCTCTGCTACCTGGCGCTGGTGCTTTTCAGCAAGGCGCTGCGCAAGCGCGGGGTTCTCTGCATCAATTACCTGGTGGATGAAGAGAATTTGCACATTCGCCAACAGGATTATTACACCGCGGTGCAGATGATGCAAATGGTGCCGCTGCTCGAAAACGGCTTCAGCCGCAGGTTGATCGAGAGTAATCACTGGATATTTCGCTTTCTTCCCAACGCCCGGGCGGGCTCCGAGGCGGAGCGTTTCTACAGCCTGCCGAACGGCCGCCAGCGCAATGGAAAAATCTACCCCTGGCGCTGGATCTCCGCGTTGAATGACCTGGCGTATCGAGGCTACACCCGGCGGCTGGCAAAAAAATATCCCCGGGAGTTCGGGCGGGGGATCGTGCTCGACCGCGGGCTGGCGAAACTTAACCGGGTCGATCACCAGGACATTTACGAAACCATTTACCGGGAAATCGAACGGGAAATAGAGACTGGGCATCCGGGGTTGTTATGAGTGGGGGGAAGCGTGAAGCGTAAAACGTAATGCGTAAAAAACGGAATACGCAATACGCAAAAAACATTTCGTATTGCGTATTCCGTTTCTCTCGGTGCGCATCACGCATTACGTTTCACGCCTCATACTTATCGGAGCGCCAAACAAATTTACCGCCATGAAGATTCTTATCAGCCATTCCTATTTTCTATATCTGGACCCCAAGGAGGCCGCGAACCAAAAACCTTATCCGCCGCTGGCTTCCATTACCCTGGCCGCCTGGATCAAGCAGGAGTTGGGGCTGGATGTGGAGTTTTATGACGTAATGTTCGATAAAGACCCTGGCGGCCTGGCCGGGGCGCTTCGAAAAGCGCAGCCGGAGGTTTTCATCCTCTACGACGATGATTTCAATTTTTTGACCAAGATGTGCCTGGAAAATATGCGCAACGCGATTTTCCGGGTTCTTCAAGAGGTTCCCAAAACCGGGCTGTTCATTGCGCACGGCTCCGATGCTTCCGACCGGGCGGAGCTTTATCTTCGCGCCGGGTTCGATTTTGTGGTACATCGCAACGCTGAAAAAACCATTGTGGAGATGCTGGAAATTTATCGCCGGGAAAAATCTGCGGAGGCGCTCAAATCCCTGGAGGGCATTTCCTACCCGGAATCCGGCCGGCCGGTGCAGAAGGAACAGGTTCGCAAAAACCTGCCGCTGGAAGAAGCGCCCCTGCCGGCCTGGGAAAAAGTGGATTTAACTCCCTACCGTAAGATGTGGCGCTCCCGGCACGGTTATTTTTCCCTGAATGTTTCCACTTCGCACGGCTGCCCCTATCGCTGCAACTGGTGCGCGAAGCCGCTTTACGGGCGCAGTTACAAGGCGCTTTCTCCCCG
>WYBG01000137.1 GCA_011526015.1 Deltaproteobacteria bacterium
ATATCATTTAACCGAATTAAACCAACTTCAACTCCAAATACTGAAGCTTCTAAACTTCTCGATAACCATCTACACCAAGCTCGCCGGGAAATTTGAACCTGGATAAAAATGACCGAACCGTGAATATAGATTTTCAGAAAATTATTTGCCCGGCTTGTAATGCTTCAGGCCGGCTACTGTGAGCCTGGTGATAAAAGCAAAATGATTGAATGGCAAAATAATGTTTGATGTAAGGGTTTGAATCATTTTGCCATGGAATTATTTTGCCGTAGAAATTATTTTTCTGAAAAACTATAAATGCTTAGAATCGTATTCCGAAAATTCGGACCGGCATTCTAAGCGTTCCGAGCCTTGTTCCGAAATTCCGGAAAACGACGCATCCCGGTCAATGCCCCGGGGTGGAAGTTCCATTCCGGCGCGATCCAAACAGGTAACCATCACTCATCTTCCACCAGCACCCGCAAAAAGGCGCTGCCGCGGATGCCCACGTAATCGGAGTAGCGCAGGGTGACGAAGCCGGGCGTATTTTGCACCCGCAGCACGTACCCGTAGCGCAGCGGCGGCTCGCTGAAGAGTTGGATCTCCCGGCGATTGAGATGTTCGGTAATGGCGTTCAGCCGGGGAGCGGTAACGAAACCGCTTACCGGATCGGTAGGGGCGGGCACCACGGCAACCTCCCGGATGATCACCCGCGAGGTGTCATAATCGTCGTCGAATATGTTGGTGTCCGCAGCGTCCGCGGTCAAAATGAAGCGTATCGTTCCCCCCAGGGGAGTGTGGTTGGTCAGGGCAAATTCTAAGTTGGCGTCGAGAATGTTGTTCTCCGCCGCGTCGCGCAGCAGCGAATCCACGTCCGCGTTGGTGAGCGAATCCACTTCGCCTTCGATGCTCGCGAGGGAAGTGATCCGAACTTTGAAAGGCGTCTCGAAATAGTAATCCAGCCAGATGCGGTCCCCCCGGGAAATCGCCGCCTCGCCGGACACTTTGACCATTCCTTCGATCCGCAAGGAAGTGGGCAGAATATTCAGAAAATCCACAATCGAGGGGTCGTTGAGCACGATCTCGGTAATCCCCGGCTGGCCGGGATGCCCGCCGGTGAAGGCGCGGTCCTGCAGGACGATGGCCGCGGAATCGGTGATCAAACCCTGCTCGTTTTCGTGGTAACCGGTGATGGTCAAATCCGCCAGCAAATTCTGAACGAAGACCTCGCTATAGAGCTTCAGATTCAAATAGGCCTGGCTCAGTTCGATGCCTTCGTCGAATCCCTGATAATCGGCGATGCTGTCGGCCTCGAAGGGATCGAAAAAGAGCGAATCCGCTCCCAGATATCCCGAAAACGCTTTGAACACCAGCGAATCGGAGAGAACTTGCAGCGCAATCCGGTCGCTGCTGCGGATATGAATGATCTGGTTCTGCGCTGCGGTAGCGGCGTCTAAGATCAACTCCAGAGTATCCAGGAAGGCCCCGGGAAAGCGGGGATTGCTGATGGTGTAGTCGTCGAATTGCAGCGGGAGGGGAACGGTGCCCCCGGGCGGCAGTTGAATTTCGGCAATGAAAGTATCGTTGGCGGCGGAGCGCAGGGCGGGAATTTTGACCTTCATGTCCGTATCGAGGGCGGTGTGATTGGTGAAGGTGAGCTGCATCTGCCCCCGCTCGATCTCCGCACTGCGCAGGCGGTGCTCCCCATCGTAGGTCAGCTTGATGACCTCGGAATAATTCTGCTGCCCCAGCACCGCCACCGCTTCATCGGCGCGGATATTCTCCAATTCCAGGGCGATGGCCACCCCGGCGGTGTCCAACAGCGCGTTGGTTATGGTCACCGTGGTGGCCTGGGCGATGGGAATGCGGTATTCGATACGCAGCGGCGAATAGAGCCAGCGGTTCTGAATGTCGGCTTCCGCCTCCGCGGTTTGGCCGGGTTGGATGGTCTGGGGGAAATTCAACTCTACGAATACCTCGTTCAGGCTGTCGTTGATCACCGCGACGTGCAGCCCGGCGGGCGTGGTGGGGTTGGGGCCGACCGGAACGGGGAGGTTATTATGGATTCGCAGCCGGATGGTGCCGCTCAAAAAGTGGATGCGCTTGAAATCCCCGGCATTCAGCAGCGCCGGGGGAGCGATGATGGTGGTATCCGGGATGGTTACCGGCAGGCCGATCAATCCGCTTAACTCCGGCAGAAGATCGCCCAGGGCCACCAGGGGAATCTCCAGGGTTTCCAGGGCAGCAATGACCAGGGTATCCAGCCCCACTTCCTCGTTGACGTCATCGAGTTTGATGCTGAGGTCTTTGGCGGAAATTTCCTCTAAGTTGACCAGGGAATCTTTCAATGAGAGGAACAGGATAGAATCCAGGTCTCCCGGCTGAATGATAATGGTCGAATCATTGACGATCTCTTCCCCGACAATAAAGTTTTTAACCTCGAAGGGAACGCGAAAGGTGGATTCCCAGGAGGGCAATACCGGTTCTTTGAACTGGCAGGCGGGCAGAAAAAGCAGGGTTGCCAAAACAACCCCTGACAGGGCGGTAATCAGGGTACGGGTCATATTCTATCCTTTATTGATTCGGATGAGCAGATATTCTACCGGGGGGTATAGGGTATAAGGTATAAGGCATTGCTCACCTTATACCTTATACCTTATACCTTTTCCCCACCTCTTCAACCCTCCGGCTGGTGTTCCGGGCGCAGCAGGTCGAAGACGGTTTTGACCGGGTTGAAGGTGATAACCGGTACTTCCACGAATATGGTATTCCAGTAGGCCATGCTTCCGTTCCACAATCCCGGCAGTTCCAGCGCCTTCACCGTCCAGCCGTTTTTCGATTTCCGGGAAATGAAGCCGGAGTGGGGATCCCGGAATTGCCGCAGGTCGAAAGGGTTTCCGCGGTAATCCCGCACCCCGCAAACCAGGTCCACGGGGCTGAAATGGGTGGAGGATTCCAGGATTTTTCGCTGCCGCGGATCCGCCGCGTCGATTTGGGAGGCTTCCACTAATTGCAGGCTGGCGCCGCGCCCGGGCTGTTCTACCCAAAACGGCCCGCCTCCCGGTTCTCCCTTGTTGGCCACCATTCCGCAGACCCTCAGGGGACGATTGAGACGGGAAAATAAAAACGCGATCCGCTCCTCCCGGGAGCCGCCCGCAACGGCGGCGGACATCTCAATGGATAATTTCCGCGATGCAAAGTTGGAGATGCGGGAAATGAGCGCGTCATCGGCGCTTCCGGCTTCCAGGAGGCGCAGATATTCGAACACCTGGCGCTGCAATTCCACCAGGCAGCCGCCTAACGCCATTTTGTAATGGTAGGTGGGCGGTTTCAGGCGGTCCGGAACCACGTTGTCGATATTCTTGATGAAAATGATGTCGCCTTGCAGGTCGTTGAGATTTTCCAGCAGCGCCCCGTGCCCGCCGGGCCGGAAGTGCAGCCGCCCGTCCTGCTCCCGCACGGGGTTGTTTTGCAAATCTACTGCAATGGTGTCCGTGGAAGGTTTTTGGGAGGAGAAAGTTAAGGCATATTTTACCCCTTCCCGTTTCTCGTAGCGTTCGCGGATGGATTCCAGGTAGGCCAGCTCTTCGGTTTCGTGATCCGGTGAAAAGGAGACGGTGAAATGAATCCGGGCGATGCCGTTGCGGTCGCGGGCATAAGCGGCGGCTTCCACCAGATGTTCCTCGAAGGGGGTGCGGGCGCCGTCTTCATACTGGTGGAACTTGATCAATGCCTTGGGGGTGTTGGCGTAATTCATTCCCCCGGGCTCCAGCAGGGCAGCGAGAATCTCTCGATAATTTTCTTCCTCCAAAAGGCGCTCGATGCGCCGGCCGCGCGCGAGCAGATGTTCCTTCAAATCTTCAAAAAACGGAAATTTCGCAAGGGTCTCGAAGAACCGGAGGAACGCCCGCGCCTGGCCGTTGCCCTTTTCCGCCTCCGCCCGCAGGCTTGCTCCGTCCAGGGACGGGAAGGCGGCGCTGACCTCCAGCAATAATTGAAACATCCGGGTGGCCGCGCCGGAAGCGGGAACGAACTTCATCGCCCGCCCGGCGGCCATGGCCTGGCGATATATCTCTACCAGACGCCGCTGTTCCGCTTCTGCGATGGCATTGATGCCATCGCCGACGGTGCAGGGACGCACCAGCTTTACCGGGGAAATCCCTTTTTTGAATATTTCGATTTGCGCATCTATCTCTTCCGGCGAGATTCCTCTTGCCAAAATCTCTTGCCTGTCGTGTTCGGTTAACATCAGTTCTATTCGTTATTATCTTACAATCTTTTACAAAACGATTTTCTCTAATTGAATTTAATTAAACAGTCTGGAAGGTTCAAGAAGTGTTATTTTCCTTGCCGGATGGCGTGTCGCCCAATGCGAGCGTTACAAAAAGGCTGCGCCAGGCAGGCTGAAAGCCTTATTAGCGGGACGCCGAAGGGCAGGCTCCCAATCAATTGGCAATTGGCAATTACCAATTGGCAATTGCCAATTAATAATGGAGGCGAAACATTTCGGATATCTCTTGGTTACGGCTTGATCTCGATCCCCAGCAGGGTTGCGTCATCTTTCAGAATTGCCCCCCCGCTCCACTGCTGCACGGTTTGCAGCAACTTATCCAGGCTTTCCTCCAACGGTAATTGCCGGCACTCGCGCAGGGTGTCGATCATTCGCTCCGTGCCGAAGAAATCTCCCCGGCTATCTTCCGCCTCCGGTATGCCGTCGGAATACAAATATAAGCGGTCTCCCGGGTAAAGCTGAAGGGTATATTCCGGATATTCCACGTCTTCTTTAAAACCGATCGGCAGGCTGGGGCTTTGCAGCACCGCCGCTTCCGAGCCGTGGGAGAGATAGATCATCCCCGGGTGACCGGAGGAAACGTAGCGCAGCCGCCGGGTCTTTTTGTTGAGAATGCCGTACAGCAGGGTAAAAAACTGGCCGTTGGCGGGGTCGGCCTGGAAGCGTTTGTTCAACTGGTTGGCCACCCCGGCCGGCGGGGTGATGCGGTAGCCTTTCAGTGAATAGCTGTGGGATTTTAGCAAGCTGGCCTGGTCCATCACCGGGGAAAGAATCCGGCTGAGGGTAACCGCCAGGAGCGCCGCCGGCACCCCGTGCCCGCTGACGTCTAACACGTAAAGGCCGATTTCCTCTTCATCCAGGTTGAAAATATTCAGAATATCGCCGGCCAGCTCATCGCAGGGGCGCAACCGCCAGGCGATGTTGATGCCCTCCAATACCGGGGGGCGCCGGGGAAGCAAAGAGTGCTGGATTTCCGCAGCCGTTTCCAGGTCTAATTTCAAGCGGGCATTAATTTTTTGCAACTCCTGGTTGCGGCGGGAGAGTTTTTCCTCCAGCCGGAGGACCCGTTCCCCGGCGCGAAGGCGCACCCGCAGCTCATCACCGTCGAACGGCTTGGCGACGAAATCATCTGCCCCGTTATCCATTCCGGCGATCAGGTCGGATTTCTCCGAGCGCGCCGTCAGCATGATGATATATACATAATCGGAAGATGGGCGCTCGCGGATTTGCCGCACCAGTTCCAGGCCGTCCATTTCCGGCATCATCCAATCGGTGATCACGAACGAGAAACGGTCTTTCTGGAAGGCTTCCAGCGCCCGGGCCCCGTTTTCCGCCGCCACCACTTCATACCCCCACTTCTCCAGGGTTTTTTGAAGAACGGCCCTGGATACCGGCTCGTCTTCGGCAATCAATACTTTCATCGGCTTTTCTCCGCTTGCTTGCGCGGAATGAACTATACTTCGCGCAGTCATAAACTAAGTTTTTGAATGATCCCGGGTGCCGGATCCGTGTATTTATCCGGCATCACCCAAAGCGAAATTAAAAGCTGCTTACGATATATTTTCCCGGCAACTTTTTCATCTTCGAATTTTTCCGCCCGTACTTGAAGAGTTTAAGGGGGAGCCTGGCAGGGAGGTTTGACCCCTGAAACATTTTGCAGGATCAAAAACCTGAAAAAGAACCGGTTGAGAAATAAATCTATAGCACCGCCGGAATCAAAACGATAAATTCAGGCTCTGAAATCACACATCAGGTTTCAGGCGCTGAAGCAAGGGCCTGAAAAGCAGTAAACATCAGCCAATAGCAACCATGGCGCTAATCGCTTACATCACTTTTTGCTTTAAAAATTACCTCCGCGAGCACCGCTACCTGCGCGATTTGGTCGCCATGATCATTTTCAGCATTTTTTTTGGCGGATTTTTGGGCAGCAGCGACCTGGATGATCACCTCTGGTGGCTGGTGCTCTCCGCATTCGCCATTTTTTTGAATATTTTCACCGCCCCGGCGGTGTTCTTTTTGGAGCGGGGGAATACCCTGCACTTTCTGCTCAGCAAACCGGACGGGCGAAAATACCTGCTGTTCTCGAAAATCGTGGTCATTTTCCTGGTGGATCTATTCTGGGTGCTTACCTTTGCAATGTTCTACGGCCTGCGTTTTCCTTCGCCGGAGTATTTTCTCTCCCTTCCCGTTCGCGTCGCCGGCATCGGGGGAATAATCCTGCTGTCCACGTTGCTGATCAGCATCGCCTACACTTACCGCCCCCAGCTTACCTGGTTGATTTTCGTTCTGGTGATTTTCGGCTGCATCATTCGCAAGGAACCGCTGTTCCCGATCGGCGGGCCGGGGGAGATTGCCAAAGTGCTGGTTTTTCTCCTGCCGCCGTTTTTCGAGATGATCTCGTTTATTACCTCTCTCAGCATCACTTCCAACTGGCAACTGCTTTTCCTGGGGATCGCCGTGGCGCAAATGCTGATTCTGCTATACCTTTCCACCCGCAGAATGCTGCGCAAGGACCTGGTTTGAGAAAGACAGGGGCAGGGGCAGGGGCAGGGGGCAGGGGGCAGGGGCAGTAAACAGTAGGCAGTAGGCAATTTCGATCATTCGGTTGCCCCCTGCCTACTGCCCACTGAAGTTTTGCTCCAAAGCCACTTTGTGCCACTCCTGCTCCTGCCCCTGCCCCTACATCTCCCGCACGGTTTTCAATTCAAAATCTTTCCCATTCCACTGCACGGTAGCGCAGCGAATTTCCGGATCGTGCTCGAATACGATCAGCCATTCCTCATCGGCGGCGCGGCGAAGATACCGCTTCTTCTCTTCGATGGTGGCCATGGGATATAAATCATAAGCCATTACCCAGGGAATAGGTGCGTGGGCGGAGGTAGGGAGCAGGTCGCCGGCATACAAGAGGGTTTGATTCTCTCCCCGCACTAAAACCATTTGCTGCCCCGGGGTATGCCCGTCTATCGGGATCACTTCAACGCCGGGGAAAAGCTCTTCTTCCCCTTCCACAATCACCAATTGGCCGTGTTCCCGAAGGGGCAGATAATTTTCCGGGAAATAACTGGCGCGGTCTTTTTCGGAAGGCTGCATTCCCTGCTCCAACTGCCGCTTTTGCAGGTAATATGCAGCGTTGGGAAAAGTTGGCCGGAGGTTGCCGCTGCTATCGCGAAGGGTGGCGCCCCCGGCGTGGTCGAAGTGAAGGTGGGTGAGAATCACGTCGGTAACGTCTTGCGGCTTCAGCCCGAGTTTTTCCAGGGAGCCCGGCAAATGGTGCTCGGAGTAATCCACCGCGTAAATGTTGGCGAATTTTTGGTCGATTTTGTCGCCGATGCCGGTATCCACCAGGATCACCCGCCCTTCTCCCCGCAACAGCAGCAGGTTGTTGCCCATCTGGATGCGGTTTTGGGGGTCGGCGGGCTTGCGTTTTTCCCACAACACCCGGGGAACCACTCCGAACATCGCTCCCCCGTCCAGCCGGAACCGCCCGGCGTCGATCAATTGAGCTTCGTAATTCCCGATTCGCACATTTCCTCTATGGTAGTGAGGTATTCAAGTGTTTTAGATTCTTCATACCGAAATCTGAGAGTTTGTCCCTAACTTTTTTAGCCACAGAGTTCACAGAGATCACAGAGTTTCGGCATAGCTCCACTTCCTGGCTGGCATAATTTCTCAGTTCCTCTGTGCTCTCTGTGTTCTTTG
>WYBG01000138.1 GCA_011526015.1 Deltaproteobacteria bacterium
GTAGAGGCGAACCGGGTTCACTGCGTTTTGGAAGGCGCGCCCTCTCCCCATGCCTTCCCGGAAAGCGCCGGGCAACTCGTGGACCATTTGGAGAACGCATTGCTCGGCGCGCCCTACCGGGTCTCCCTGCGCCAGGGCGCCATCGAAGTAAGCAGGAAAGAGTAGGGGGAAGTGAAAAATGAAAAGTGCAAAATGAAAAGTGCAAAGTGAAAAGTGCAAAGTGAAAAGTGCAAAGTGAAAAGTGCAAAGTGAAAAGTGCAAAGTGAAAAATGGAAAGTGAAAAGCATGCCCCGAGCTTGCCCGCCTGAACGACGAATCGAGCAGGTCGAAGGGTGAACAGTGAAAAGTGAGACAGTTTTTCCCGGTAA
The DNA here is from genome assembly GCA_011526015.1 of Deltaproteobacteria bacterium. Taxonomy (GTDB): domain Bacteria; phylum Calditrichota; class Calditrichia; order RBG-13-44-9; family J075; genus JABWBP01. Next base: position 369 of record WYBG01000138.1, read on the forward strand.
TGCCGGGTAAAAATGACTATAAATGACGCGCGCAGCGCAATTGACGCCCCGGCAGGGGCGAATGACCACTACTGACGCGCAAGCAAATGACTTTTCCATGAAACGCAAATTAACCGAGCACCTCCTCAGCATCGCTTTCGTCTCGCTTATTTTTCTGGCGCTGATCTTCAGCGTTGAAGCGGAGAATAAACCTGAGAATCCCGCCGGAAACGCGGAGATCGAGGCCCTGCTGAGGCTGGAGTCACTCGATATCACCAACCCCCTGCACCGGGCGCTACTGCGCGAGACCCTGAATGTGTACTATCCCGATCATCCCGGGCGGGCGGATTCCCTGCTGCGGGCCATCGACCGCTATCGCGCCGAGCGTGCGAAGGAAATCGCCCGGAAAGCGGGATTGTACCAGGGGCTGAGCGGCGGCAAGCTCTGGCAGCTTACCGGAATGTATTTCAAATTCATCCTCGCCTACCTGGTGGTGATGCTGCTGACCTACTACGGCGTGCAAACCCTGGCGGTTCTGCGCTTCGTGCGCATGAAGCAAAACCGTACGTCTTACCTGGCGGAATTTGCGGCCTGCCTGGCCAGAATTCCCCGGCAAAAAGACCTTCCGCAAATTCTCCGCGACCTGGCCCGTTCCGCCGGCCTGCTGGCCAAAGCCGCGGGGAAAGGCATCGCTTACCTGGTATTGTTCTCCCCCGCGTACGTGATCGCGTATTCCTTCCGCACCGGGTTCAATACCGATACATTTTTCTTCCTGGTGCTGTTGGGCGTTATTTCCAACGGATTATTGATCACCTACGCCCAGAAATTTTACACCTTTTTGGTGGCGGAAAGCCGCAAGGGCTACGTAGAGACCGCCATCGTCAAGGGATTGAACAATAATTACTTGCCCGGCGCCACGGAGGGCATTCCCCTCCTCGCCATCCTGCGCTGGAAAAAGCGGTTCCCCGGGCACGTGTTCCAGCACATTTACCTGAACGCCCGTTATCAATATCTATCCACGCTCAAGGAGCAAGCCTCGTTTTTGATCACCGGGCTGGTGATCATCGAGATGGCGCTTAATATCCAGGGGCACTTGTGTTATGAAATGCTGCAAAATATACTCTACAAGCAGTTCGACGTGGTGTTCGCCATCGGCCTGGGCATTTTCTGGGTGGTCAAGGCCACCGAAATCGCCGCCGATTATTGGCTGGAGGCGGAAACGCGGAAGTATGAAAACCGCTGAGGAGGGGAGCGCCTGAAGCGTGAAGCAGCAAGCGTAATGCCTGAAACGTAATGCGTAATAAAAACGGAATACGCAATACGAATTACGCATTACGGGTTACGCTTTACGAATTACGCTTTACGCTCCACGCACTTTTACAAGGCAAAAATGAAAGCACTGGCAACCACCATTTATCGCGATAAAGACAAGCTTTGGCTGCTGATCTGGCTGGCCGGGGTGGGATTGGCGTGGCTATGGAACATCCTCCATCTCAACCGCCCGGCGCTGGAAAAGATCGAAGCGGGATTTTTCTATACCCTGGTGATTGCCCTGTTCGGGATCGTCTTCTCCCTGTTGTTAGGCTGGTCAACCGCGCTGGGAATGTACTTTCTGGAGAAGCTCCGCACTCCCGCGCCCTATCTCACCGCCGCGTTTTTGCTCAACCTGATTCGCTCCGTTCCCCAGATCGTGGGCATCCTGTTGGGGTACGTGCTGATCACCCTGGGTATCCAGGGCGGGGTGTTGCGCAGCACCGCGGCGATCATCCTGCTCATCGCCTTTACCATCAGCGTGTTCATCTTCCTGGAAATCGCCGACCTGGTGCGGGAACGGATCGACTATTACAAAAAGTTAGATTTTTACAACGCCATGCTGGTGTGCGGCATCCGGGAAAGCCGTATCATCAACCGGGAAATTCTCTGGAAAAACAGCCTGGCGCATATCGTCAACAAACTGATTGCGGTTTTCGGGATTACCATTTTTCTATTGTGCAGTATCGATTTCATCGTCTCCGTGGGGTTGTCCACCGAGGTCAGCGCGGTAAACCTGCCGGTGACCCTGGGAAGCCTGCTGGCTAAAATCGACAGCAAGCAGGATATCTTAGCCATCGGGCATACCCTCACCCATCCCGGCTATGTCAGCCGCCTGTTTTTTACCCACTTGCAGGGGGTTACCGCGGCGTTTTTGATCGTATTCACCCTCTTGTGCATTTACAAAATTTCCAATGGATTTGCCCGGCGGTATGAGTTGTGAGGGGCGGTTGGCCAAAGAAAATACCCGGCTTCTTACCGGCAGAGGTCAAAAACCCATCGCAAGGCTGCGGTAATAAACTCCTTGCAATTTCCCCCGGTTACGGGCTAACTTTTAGTCGGTCAATTTTTTAAGGAAGATTTTGTACCGCCAAAGATGGAAAACCCTTTCATGCCGGACTATGAATTCACGGAACATGCCAAACAAATGATCGCCGAACGGGGGATAGCAATTGAATGGGTTGAGCAGGTGTTAAATAACCCGATAAAAATTCAACAAGATAAACAATATCCGACTTTGCGCCACGCTTTAGGACGAATCAAAGAATATGGCAATAGAGTTCTTCGGGTGGTTTATAATGAAGCCACCGACCCCAAACGTATCATCACTGTTTATTTTGATAGAAAAATGAAGGATATATTATGAAAGTCCTGTTTGATGAAAAAGCCGACGCAATCTACATCCGCTTTGATGAATCGAAAATAATCGAGTCAGAGGAGATCAAACCCGGTATCATTTTCGATTTTGATGAGAACGATCTGCTTGTCGCTATCGAAATTTTAAATGTGGCTGCGCGTGTCCCATTGAACAATTTGAAGAAGCTGCAATTCGAAGTCGTTTAGGAACTTTGATAATTCAAAGGATAATATCAATGAATCGTTATCATGATATTATTACCATCGAGCCGGGCAAGCGGGGGGCAAGCCCTGTATCCGGGGCATGCGCATCACCGTGGGGGACGTGTTAGGCTGGCTTTCCGCCGGCATGAGCTATGAGGAAATTTTAACGGATTTCCCGGAATTAACTATAGACGATATCCTGGCCTGTTTAGCGTTTGCCGCGGATCGGCATAACAAAGCCCGGGTTGTTGCCGGATGAAATGGAAATTTATAAATGAAACCCTTCCACTTTTACAGCTACGGCAATTCCGAAATTTTGAAGCACCATAAAATTGCCTTCCTCTGCTCCCGCGCCTGCCCGGCGCAGGTTATCCTGAAAACCTACGACTGGGCCGGCGAACAGCGCGATAAGGGCAATTGCGTTATCTCCGGTTTTCATTCCCAAATCGAGAGAGATGTGCTGCATTACCTGCTCAAGGGCCGGCAGCCGATTATATTAGCCCTGGCCAGGGGAATAAAGCAGCGCATCGAGCCGGAAATAAAACAGGCGCTCCGGGAAAACCGGCTGCTGATTGTTACCCCTTTTGATGAAACAGTCAGGCGAGTCAGCGCGGGAAGGGCGCTGAAACGCAACCGCTTGATGGCGGATTTGGCCGACCGGGTATTCGTCGCCCACGCCGCCGCCGGGGGCAACGTTGAAAAGCTGGTGCAGGACTGCCTCCGGAACGGAAAACCGGTGGCAACATTCAATACGGAAGAGAATAAGCATTTGATAAAAGAAGGGATGGCAATTTACTCTTAACGCTTTTAGATTCTTCATGCCGAAATCTGAGAGTTTGTCCCTAACTTTTTTAGCCACAGAGTTCACAGAGAGCACAGAGTTTCGGCATTGCTCCACTTCCTGGCTGGCATAATTTCTCAATTCCTCTGTGCTCTCTGTGTTCTTTGCATGGTGAGTTTATCGAACCATGTGGCAAATTTCAAATATTTTTGGATAGTCCTCACAGGGGTTCAACATGAATTTTATATGGATTTTAGTCTCTTGCCTGGCCAGCGGGATTCTCTTTGCCGGCATCGCGGCCTGGCTGTCCACCCGGCGGGGAAATACCATCAGCGATATCCTGAAATCCCAGAAATTCGAGAATGCCGAGGCCATCCGGCTGGAGATCTTCGACAAGGTCAAGCTCAGCTCCACCATCCCGATCGTGGGATTATACGTGGTGGCGGCTATCGTGGCCATCGGTTTGCCGGTATTCTCTTTCTGGCAGCTTCAGCAGGAGGTTCAAATCATCTCCCTCTCCGGGCAGGTTCAAAAAGACCCGGATAAAAAAGTGTACGTCGCGCCCAAGGAGATGGGCATCGAAGAGAGCGGGCTGTTCGAGCTGCCGGTCAATTATACCGGGCGGCGCCAGACCATCAATTTCGAGAGCCTCTATTACGCGCCCCTCACCATCAGCATCTCTCTGGACAAGCAGAACAACCAGATGACGGTCACCTTCTCCAACGCCGAATTGGGAGAGGAAACCATTAAACTGGAGCCGGGGCGCTGGAATTATCCCCTGAAACAGAGGATCACCTTGATGCCCATAGCGCCGCCGGCCGGCGAGACCGTGGCCAACCGGCCCTCGGAAGCCCCCGGCCTCAGCGCGGAGATGGAAGAGCCGGCCTCGCCGGGCGCGCCGGAAGAAGCCGCCATGCTATCAGCGCCGGAGGGGAGGTA
>WYBG01000139.1 GCA_011526015.1 Deltaproteobacteria bacterium
AATTGCCAATTGGCAATTAAGCGGGGCTTAAACGGTAGTTCCTAATTTACATATTTAACTTCAAACCATTAAATCTCAGGAGGTCGTCATGAGATCTATGTTACGGGTAATTCTGATCATGCTGGCGGTGCTGGCTTTGCCGCTGTCCGCCCAGCACAATATCACCATCGACGGGGACATGTTGGACTGGGCCGGCATCGATCCCGCCGATACCGGCGAGGCCGCCGAAGAGCTCGGCGACATGCTCAAGGGCGCGAACTACGATATCCAGGATATCTACGTCACCAGCAACGAAACCATGATCTTCATTCGCATCACTTTCGATCCCAACGGTTCGCTGGTAAACGGGTTCAATAACGGGATTGCGTTCTCGCTCTATCTGGATACCGACGTGGCGGAAGGCTCCGGTTTGAACTGGGGATGGTGGACCACCGCGCTGGATTATTTGATAGACGTGTCCCCCGCCTGCGACCCCAATGCGTTTGCCACCGAATTGACTATTCTGAACAACCGCCCCCGGGCAAATGTCCCGGTGTGGCCGACGGATTGGGATTCGGTCGGAGTAGCCCAGGTTGCCCTGGCCAGTTCGGAAAATGATCTCGAAATAGGTATCTCGAAGGATTATTTAGACGTGGGCACCAATATCCGCCCGGTGGTGGAAGTGGTCGGCGAATGGGACTGGGACAACCCCGACGTGGCTCCCAACGCCCTGTTAGGCTGGGATCCCGGCTGGATGATCGATTACTACACCGCAGCATTTCAGCCCGTAGTGTACGCCGCTAAGGGACCGCAAATCGAAACCCCCATCGTGATCGACGGCGATATGTTCGACTGGGGCAGTATCACCCCGCTCGACGTGAATGAAATCGCCGAAGAAACCGGTGATATGCCCACCGGCCCGGAATTCGACGTCAAGGACGTGTATATGACCAGCGATTCCTTCAACGTCTATGTGCGGATTGCGATTGATCCCGCGGGCACCTTTAGCGGGCAGTGGGTCAATTATGCTAATCCCCCGGTGTTCGAGCTCTGGTTCGATACCTACTTAGGCGATACCCTGGGGCTGGGCTGGGGCGGTTTCTGGATCCAGCGGGGAGATTATAAGATGAACCTGCAAAACGCCTACGATCCCAACAATCCCAGCTTTGAAATTGCTCTCTGGAAGTACAGCGGCGACTTCAACGGCGCGTTTGAAAATTACGATTCCGTCGGCGTGGCCACCGCGGCGGTCAACAGCGCCGATAACGAGATCGAAGTAGCGGTTCCGCGCAATTTGATCGTAGCCGGCTCGGACATGCGCATGTTTATCTATTCGGTGGGCGATTACAATTGGGATAATGAAGAATACTTCCCCAATGACCAGACCAACGAAACCGGCCCCTCCTACGCGCCGAATTATAATTTCATCACCGGCGCTTCGGTTGTGAAGATCGTCAGCGGCGTCACCGGCATCGAAGATTTGCCGGTTGCCGCCCTGCCGGAAGGATTTATCCTGTACCAAAACTATCCCAACCCTTTCAACCCTTCGACCACTATCGAATTTTTCACACCGAAGGCAGACCAGGTGCAACTGCTGGTGACCAATATTCTCGGCCAAACCGTGCGCACCCTGTATAACGGGAAAGTGGCCGCCGGCCAGCAAAAGTTTACCTGGGACGGCAGAAGCGACGCCGGGGCGAAACTCGCTTCCGGGGTCTATTTTTACCGCTTAAAGACCTCCACGGGGCAGCTCGTTCGCAAAATGCTCCTGGTGCAGTAAGTTAGTGAAAACGGCGGGGCGGCCCGCCTGCTCCGCCGTTTCTGTTACATGCGAATTTAAGAGTGGGATGTCATTATACTGATTGCTCCGCAAAACAGTTGGTTTTGCTCAATTCTTGATTCGTGTTCCAACCTTCGATGAAGGGAGCACACAAATGAAAAAACGAAATTTTGTCCTTTTACTTCTCCTGGCGGGGTTGATTCTGCTGCATTGTATGCCGGACCGCATGCCGCCCGCCCCGGTCGAAAACACCCGCCCGCAATTCGTGCAGTTTGCTCCGGATGATTCCGGCGCTTACGCGGTGGGTTTGAGAGACCCGCTTACCATGTTCTTCAACGAGCCGATGGACCTCTCTACCTTTCCGGGGAATTTCACCCTGGAAAGCCCCCAAGGGGTCATCCCCGGGAGCTTCAGCCAGCAGGATTCCATCGTGGTCTTTACCCCTTCGCAGGATATGGCCCCGGCGTCGTACTACACCGCTACCATCCGCGGCGGCGTGCGGGACGCGAACGGCAATTCTCTAACCCTGGATACGGAGTGGTCTGCCAGCGCCTGGTTTTTTACCGCCGGGCAGTACTCCGAAAACGGTTTTCCCCGCGTGTTCATCGCCGACCGTTCTTTTGATAGATTATACCTGGTGGGCAATTTCGATGAGTATTTGAGTGAATCCTCCGAAGTGATCCAGCCCCGGGGAATGGCGTTTTCACCGGATGGGCAGCGCCTTTTAGTGGTGAGCAAACAGTTGAACGGCCAATTGTCGGTGCTCAACCCGGCCGGCTTCAGCAAAATTCAGGACGTTCCCATAGGCAGCGGGCCGGAAGAGATTGCCGTGGCTGCGGATAAACTCTTTGTAACCGACGTGACCGGCAGAACCATCTCCGTGCTGGGCTTTCCCGGCTATGCGCCTCTCGCTACGATCAGCTTCCAGGACGGCTTCAGCCCCCGGGACATTGCCTACAACCCGGCCAACAACCGCGTTTATGTCTCCAATAACGTGCTGAACAAGCCGGGAACCTTCAAGGTCCTCGATGCCAACACCTTCCAGGAGCTTGCCACATTGGAGAACCTGCTGAGCGGGCGGCGCACCGAAAAATTGCAGGCCTCTACCGACGGGCAGTGGGTGGTGATTCAACAGGAGCAAACCGACCTGATCCTGCTGTTAGACGCCAACACCTACCAGGTCGCCGATACTATTCTCATTCCCGTTCCCCAGAACAAGGACATGGATATTTACGATAACCAGCTCTACGTGGGCAGCAGCGGCGGTTTCTTGTTCAAATACGATCTGAATAGCCGGCTACTGACGGCTACTCTAACGTTTCCCTCCCGTTGCGATGGAGTGGCGGTAGCGCCTTACGGGGAGATTCTGTACGCCACCACCCCGGTGGATACGCTCATTCACGTGGTCGATATCGAAACCCTGAGCCTGATCCGCAGCGCCAAAGTTACTGCCAGCACCATCGCCAAGCTGGTCGTAAGCCCGGTAAACTACACGTCTCCTTAGCTGTTACGTATTACGAGTTACGCATTACGTGTTACGCAATACGCAATACGTAATCTTGAGTATCTAATTTTGTGAAAGGTACAAAAACTATAACGAGGCAGGGCATCATGAAACTGTCAACACTCCTGGCCATCATTGCGTTGATTGCGCTTCTTTTTCCTATAGAAGCATTTTCCCAGAATGCCGGGAAAATTTCCGGGGTGGTCGCCACCGAAGCGGGGGATCCCCTGCCGGGATGTAACGTGATCATTGAAGGGCTGAGCTTAGGCGCGGCGACGGACCTGGATGGGGTATTTATCATCCTCAACGTTCCCCCCGGCACTTACACGGTTCAGGCAGAGATGATCGGTTACCGCCCGGAGGCGGTTCAAAACGTCAAAGTCATGGGAAATTTGACCACCAAGCTGAATTTCCGGCTGAAGGAGACCGTGATCGAAGGAGAAGCGGTGCAGGTTAGCGACTATCGCATTCCGGCGGTGCAGAAAGACCTGACCTACAAAGTACAGGCCCTCACCGCGGATGAGATCAAAGTAGTGCCGATCAGCAGCGCTTATGACCTGATCCTGACCCAGGCAGGGGTCACCCGGCAGGTTCTCACCCAGCCGGTTTCCAGCCTCCCGGTATTCGGGCAGTACGCCACCATCCCCAGCGACGGGCTGCACTTCCGCGGCGGCAGGGAGAACGAAACCGTTTATTATTACGACGGCGTGGTGGTCAACGACGGATTGTGGGGCGGGTTCAGCCTCGATAATATCGGCGAGTACACCTTGAACTCCTTCGAAATTTACAGCGGCACCTTCGCGCCCCGCTTTGGGGAGGCGATGTCCGGGGTAGTAAATATGACCACTTTCAGCAGCGTGCTGAAGACTTATAATTTCTACGCCAAAGGGTACACCGATAATTTCGGGGTCGATGACTGGAGCAACAAGACCTATAGCGGCGAATTCAACCTTCGCGGGCCTATCCCGGGATTGAAGAATACTTCCTTCTCTTTCGGGATGCGGGATTACACTACCGACGGTTACCTGTTCGGCTACCTCTATCCCAATTACGTGGACAGCGAGGGCAAGGATTTCAGCGGAACCCCCGAAGAAGTGCCCATGCAGTACAGCGATAACCTTACCTTCCTGGGAAAGCTCCTCTATCAGCCGCGCAGCAATATGACCTTCAGCATCGGCGGATTTACCAGCGAAACCCAGAGGGGTCTGTATAACCACTATTTTAAATACAATCCTTACGGGACTCCCCGCGTTTACCTGAACGACTATCTGGGCTATTTCCAGTTCAAGCACATTCTCAGCAGTAAAACTTTCTATAACCTCACCCTGGCGCATTATAGCCGCAATTTCCAGTCTTACGTGTGGGATAACGCCGAATACTACGCGGTGCTTCCCCAAAACGGCTCCGCGGAGTTCAGCTTCAACGGGGAAGACTGGGTCTATTTTGACAGCGATTTTGTGCGTAATGAGGTCGCGGTGGATTTTGCCAGCCAGGTGACCACCACCCACGAAATCCAGGCCGGGGCCACTTTTGACTTGCTGAAAACCTACCTGGAACGCCGCAATCCCGACGGTTTTTCTTACCTGGAATGGTATGACTTGAGCCCCCGCAAGTATGGCGCCTACTTAGGCGACAAGATGGAGTTCGAAAAGATGGGGTTGATCGTCAACGTGGGACTGCGCTTCGATTACATCGATCCCAACCGGGAATACGTGGCGGATATAACCAACGTGGAAGGGCCGGTAGAAAAGGTGGACCCGCGCTATTATTTCACCCCCCGGCTGGGGCTCAGCTTTCCGATTGCCGAGCGGGCCGCTTTCCGGTTCGGCTACGGCCACTATTACCAGTACCCCGATTTCTACAAAATTTACCAGGGCCTGAACGCCAGTTATTCCGGATACCCCCGCCCCAATCCCCGCCTGGATACCGGGGCCATCGCCAGGGGCGACCTGCTGGAAGAGCGCACCATCAACTATGAAGCGGGAGTGCAAACCCAGGTCACCGATGTGATTTCCTTAGACGTGGTGGGTTTTTACCGTAAAACCTCCAACCTGATCGGCACCACCCTGGTGGAAGACGTCAGCGGGGTGCAAATGAACGTATTCGACAACATCAATTACGCCACCGTCAAGGGCATCGAGATCTCCCTGAAAAAGCGCTTCAGCAACAATTTTTCCAGTTTTGTGAATTACACCTTCTCCAAAACCCTGGTCAGCTCCTCCTACCTGTTCCAGCGGCCGCAGGATATCTCCCGCACCTTCCCGGCAGATTGGGACCAGCCCCATCTCCTCAACCTGAACCTGGCCTTCTATTTTCCCGGCTCGAAGTGGGGTTTTTCCGTTTACGGCAGCGCCCAGAGCGGCTTTCCCTACACCGCCAATTCATTTCAGCCGAATGCGGAGCGGGGCCCCTGGATCAGCCAACTGGATTTGATGCTCTACAAAGATTTCTCCTTGTGGGGAATCAACGAGCAATTTTTCGTACGGATTTTTAATCTTCCCAACCGCCGGAACATCTGGTGGGTGTACGCGGATTCCGGCAGACCGGGCGTGGACGCCAATCCCGCCACTTCCGATGACTACACCAACAATCCCGCCATGTGGGGGCCGGGAAGACGGGTGCAGATCGGGCTATCGGTCTCGAAGTGAGGAGGAGCATCATGAAAAAAACCATAACCCTCCTGACATCGCTGCTGGTAACCCTGGCGCTGGCGCAGCAGCCCGATCCGATGGTCAACCAGCGCTGGAATACCTTTTCCCTGAACAAACTCTCCACCCGGTTCAATAATACCGGGATGCTCTGCGACGGGAATAACCAGAACCTGAACCAGGCCCGGCGGCCTTCCTTTGAATTCCCCATCGGCAGCGGCCTCAATTGGGGCACCTGCATCGGGGTGGCGGTGGGCGCGCCGGTCGATCAGGACCCCTCCGTGGTCGGGGGGATCAATCCGGAAAATTTGCCCTATTTGGACGGCACGATGGACGAAGGCCCGGCGGATTTTTGGAATGAAGAGCATTTCGCTCCCTACCCGGAATTTGTCGGCGGAGACGCCGCCCCGATGAGCCACCAGCCCCAGACCTGGCCGGCCTGGCCGCAATTTTTCCCCGGAACCAACATCCCGGTTATGGTCGGCTCCGAAGGCTGGCCGGGATTTGGCCCCGGCGGGGAGCGTCTGGCGGAGCTGGAATCCTTCAGCGTGGCCTACGGCTGGGGCGGCACCGACCAGTTGGGCGGCGGGGCCAACGTGGAAACCCGCTGGCTGAATACCCAGATGGAAATTCGCGGGTTGGCCTGGAGCGGCAGTTTGTACGAGGATTTTATTATCTGGGTGTACATCGTGCGCAATATCAACCCCGCTCCTATGGTGGATTTGCGCATGGGCATTCACATTGATTACAGCTTCCTGCCCAATTTCGACACCCCCGGTTTCGGGGACGCGGATCGCCACTATTACGAGCCGGTTCTGCAATTAGCCTACGCTACCGATGACGACGGTTACGAGCTTTCTATGGACGGGCGCACCCTGGGGCCCAATCAAATTGCCTGGGGCGGGGTCATTGCCTTGCGGATGCCAGGCGGCGACCATAGCGTGGCGGCGTACGACGCCTCCCATTTTTGGGAAGGCCAGACCTCTGCCTGGGGCAGCGGCGGGGCCCCGGAGATGTATTACGAATGGAATCTGCTGAACCAGAACGACCCCCACGACAGCAACGGCGACGGAATCGACGATGATTTCGACCTGAACGGGGTGCCGGACGCCGAGGAAGGCGGGCCGGGGTACTACGTGGGTTCCGGCGCCGACGGGCTGCAAGTGCTTGGCTCCCACGCCTTCACCTTAGGGCCGGGGGAGAGCGACACCCTGATTTTCGCCACCGTGTTCGGGGAAAACCAGAACGACCTCTTTACCAACGCCAAACGCGCCAAAGCGCTCTACGAGACCGGCTGGACCGTGGTCACCGCCCCGCCCGCGCCGGTAGTGGAAGCCAAACCCGGAGATCGCCAGGTTACCCTTTTCTGGAGTAACCACAGCGAAAAAGATCCCCAGTTCGAAGGGTACAAAATTTACCGTTCCCTGGACGGCGGCACTACCTGGGGCACGGAAAGTTTTCAGGATTTCTTCGGCGGGGTGCATTACATCCCCCTGGAGCAGTATGATCTAATAAACGATATCAAGGGCTACTATCAGATTCTCCCGGAATACGCCTGGTTCTACCTCGGCGACGATGAGTGGGTGCCGGTTCGAAGAGTGGTGGAGGTGGATACCTTCCAGTATTTCGAGGCCGGCGACACTCTCAATTTCTTCGTGGACCGCGACGTGATCAACGGGCTGGAATATCGCTATTATGTTGCGGCGTATGACAGCGGCAACGGAATCGTCGGCCCCCTGGAAAATACCGCGGCGACCAATCCGGCAGAGAAAAATAACACCGTGGCCGTCATTCCCCGCGGGGCGATCTCCACCACCAGCCTGGATGCGGTGCGGGTGGTTCCCAATCCCTATTTTGTAACCGCCGCCTGGGACCGGGGACAGGAACGCCGGGTACAGTTTACCCATCTGCCGGAGAAGGCCACCATTCGCATCTTCAATTCCGTAGGGGAAATGGTGCGGGAGTTGAACCACGACGCGGCAACCAGTCCCGCGCCCAGCCTGCAAAGCTGGGATTTGAAAAATTACCATCAACAACTGGTGGCGCCCGGGGTGTACTTCTACCACGTGGAGAGCTCCATCGGCGAAACTACCGGAAAATTTGTGATTATTTTATAGGAGACCATCCATGAAATCTTTCCTCCTTATTATATCAGTCCTGGTGCTCACCGGCCTGGCGTGGCCGCAGAACGTGGATTATGCCGGCACCTCTGCGGCCAATTTCCTGAAGATCGGGATCAATGCGCGCACCATGGCCATGGGCGAGGCCGGTATCACCATGTCCGAGGACGCCTCCGCGATGTTCTGGAATCCCGGGGCCATTTCCCGGATTTCCCGGAATTCTATCAACCTGAGCACCATCAACTGGCTGGTGGATACCCGGGTGACGTACGCGGCAGCGATCCTGCACGCCGGGACCCTGGGTACCTTCGGGTTGGATTTCGATTATTTTTCTTCCGGGGATATCGAGGAGACCACCCTGACCGAACAGGACGGCACCGGGCGCTTCTTCAATGCCAGCGATTACCAGATCGGGCTGGGCTTTGCGCGCAACATGACCGACCGCTTCTCCTTCGGAATCAAGGCCAAATACATCCATGAGCGCCTCTCCAACGTGGATGCCAGCAGCTTTGCGTTCGACCTCGGGGCAGTCTTCATTACCTCGTTTTTGAACGACCTGCGCATTGCCGCCACTCTCACCAATTTCGGCACCAAGATGAAATTCGGCGGCCGGGATCTGGCGGTGATCTACAGCGTTCCGGGAAGCCCCACCGGCAAGGAAATTCCCGCCAACCTGGAAACTTTAGAATGGGAAATCCCTTTGTTGTTCCGCTTCGGCCTCTCCGATTACCTGCTCAAAAATGAAGATTTCACCCTGTTAGGCGCTTTCGATATCCTGGATTCCCGCGACCACGAGACCCGTTTCAACGCCGGGGCGGAGTTGGGCATTTACCAGACCCTTTACGTGCGGGGCGGCTACAAATTCAATTACGACGAAACCAGCTTCTCCCTGGGCGCCGGGTTCAACTTGCAGCGAATTTTAAAATGGAACGCCCAATTGGATTATTCCTACCTGGATTTCGGGCGCTTCGATCCGGTCAACCAGTTCACCCTGGCGTTGGCGTTTTAGGGCAGTCGGCGGTCATTGAAAACTGAATATTCAATATTCAATTTTCAATCTTCACTATGAGAAAGGCAAGCCATGCGATACAACCTTACCAGATTGCTCCCGGGCGGATTACTGTTGGCGTTGACCGGGCTGATGTTTGCCCAAATCCCGGACCCCATGGTCAACCAGCGCTGGGGCGTCTTCGACGTGAACCGGGTGCGCACGAAGTTCAACAACACCGGGTTGTTGTGCGACGGGAACCAGCAAAATATCAACAAGGCGCGGCCCCCCGCGTTTGAATTTCCTAACGGCAGCGAGCTGAGCTGGGGAACCGCGGTAGGGGTGATCCTCGGCGCGCCCCGGGAGCAACTGCCCGGCGCGGTGGGCGGCTATCCCCCGGAAGATTACACCGCCTTCTGCGACGCCACCCTCGATGAGGGCCCCGCGGCGTTCTGGGATGAAGAACATTTTGCCCCATACCCGGAATTCGTCGGGCCGGCCGGCATGGAGGCGGCGATGAGCGATGATCCCTCCAGCTGGCCTTCCGGCGGCTGGCCGCAGTTTTATCCCGCAACGAATATCCCCTTGGAAGTGGGCAGCGATGGCTGGCCGGGATTCGGAGCCGGGGGAGAGCGGCTGGCCGACCAGGAGAGCTTCAGCGTGGTGTATGCCTGGGGCGGCACCGACCAGATCGGCGCGACCGGCCCCACCAATCCCAACTGGCTGAACACCCAGATGTTCATCCGCGGGATGGCCTGGACCGGCTCGCTGTACGAAAATTTCATCGTCTGGAGGTACGTGATCCGCAACGTCGGAACGGACCCCATCCAGGACATGCGCGCCGCCATCCACGCGGATTTCGGTTTCCTGCCTATTTTTATGCCTCCCAATCCCTGGGGCGATACCGACCGGCACTATTACGACCCGGCGCTGCAATTAGCCTACGGCAGCGATGATGACGGCTACGAAGACAGCCCCTTTGGGGGGAGCTTAGGCGCGGACCAGATCGCCTGGGCGGGAGTGGTCGCGCTGGAAATGCCCGGCCCTTCCAGACGGGTGCAAACTTACGACGCCTTCCATTTTTGGGAGCTGGCCACCACTCCCGCGGGGAACGGGGCGCGTTCGGACCTCTATTTCGAGTATAATGTCAAAAATGCGAATGATCCCCAGGACAGCAACGGCGACGGCATCGACGACGACTTCGACCTGAACGGGGTGCCGGATATTCTGGAAGGCGGGCCGAACTTTTACGCCGCCTCCGGGGCAGACGGGCTGCAAACCCTCGGCTCCGGCCCCTTCACCCTCAATCCCGGGGAGTCGGACACGCTCATTTTCGCCGCCGTGTTCGGGCAGAATAAGGATGACCTTATTACCAATGCCAAACGCGCCCTGGTGCTCTATCAATCCGGCTGGAAGGTGGTTACCGCCCCGCCTGCCCCGGTGGTCGAAGCGTTTGCGGATGACCGGAAGGTAACATTGGCCTGGGGAACCGCCGGCGAGAAGGATCCGCAATTCCAGGGTTACAAAATTTACCGCTCCGCAGACGGCGGTAAAACCTGGGGCAGCAGCAGCTTCAAAGATTTTTCCGGCGGGATACATTACATACCCCTGGCGCAGTATGACCTGGTGGATGACATCAAAGGATACTATACCACCCTGCCCGAATACGCCTGGTTCTACTTAGGCGACGACCAATGGGTGCCGCTCCGCAAGACCGTGGAGGTGGACAGTTTCCAATACTTCGATATCGGCGATACGGTCAACGTTTTTGTGGACCGCGACGTGGTCAACGGGATGAACTATCTCTACTACGTGGCGGCGTACGACAGCGGCAACGGCATCATCGGCCCGCTGGAAAATACCCCCGCCACCAATCCCGCGCTGATGAATAACACCGTCAGCGTGGTGCCGCACGGCGCAGTCTCGAAGATGAGCTTAGAAAAGGTGCGGGTGGTGCCCAACCCTTACGTCGTTGCCAGCATGTGGGAAAAAGGACAGGAGCGCCAGCTTCAGTTTATTCACCTGCCGGAGAAGGCCACCATCCGCATTTTCAACGCCTCCGGCGAGCTGGTGCGCACCCTGGAGCACGACGCCGCTGTCAGCCCGGCCCCCAGCATCGAAAGCTGGGATTTGAAAACCTACAACAAACAATTAGCCGCGCCGGGTTTATATTTCTACCACGTCAGCAGCAGCGTGGGCGAGTTTACCGGCAAGTTTGTGATCGTGCTGTAAGACCGGCATCCCTGCCGGTCTTGCACTGGTAGCGTTTTTGTCTACAAGAGTCGGGGTTAAAACCCCTTTGTTTTTCAAAAATTTATATCCCCCGCGATAAATGTCGGGGCAATTCATCAATAGCCCCGCGATTTATCGCGGGGAGTGGAAAAATGGTTTAAAGGAGAGTCCCGGAGGGACGAATGAAAAAATGTGGGTAAAGATTAGCCTTCATTAAGGAGGGGAATTTTAATGTGGGCGCAGCTATTCAAATATCTTTAGGTAGTCCTAAAAAGGTAATGCTTGGTTCACAAGAAGGAGATTCCGGCATAAAGCCGGAATGACATAGTAAACAGACATTTAGCTGTCATTCCTGCGAATGCAGGAATCTCATAGCAGCATTAATCGTTTAGGACTACCATATCTTTAAACAAAGCTTAGAGGAGTATGTTTTGGAAAAATTAGTCTTCAAGCGCTTACTTTGGATCTCCTTGGTGCTCGGCGGGGTATTGCAAGCGCAATCCCCGCCGTTCACCGTGATTGAATATGACAGCAGCGGGGCGCTTTTCCCCAATCCCGAACGGGGATTCTCCGCCTACCGCTCCACCCCCATCACCCT
The DNA here is from genome assembly GCA_011526015.1 of Deltaproteobacteria bacterium. GTDB lineage: Bacteria > Calditrichota > Calditrichia > RBG-13-44-9 > J075 > JABWBP01. The sequence continues at coordinate 11,850 of WYBG01000139.1, forward strand.
CTCTTTCTGCCAGCAGTTGCGCAGCCAAAACGTCGCGGTGATTCAGCGGATCTATACCATTCCCCAATTCGCCAGTGATTCCCTCTCGGCCTCATTTTTGAACCTGGTGCAGAACGATTTCCAGGTGGCGCGCGAAGGCGGGATGAAACTGGTGCTGCGCTACTCTTACACCAACGATATCAATGGCGATGACGCCGCCCTGGACACCATTCTCCTGCACATTTCCCAGTTGGAACCGCTGCTGCAACAGAATTACGACGTGATCGCCTACATAGAGGCCGGTTTCATCGGCGCGTGGGGAGAGTGGTACTACTCTTCCCACGGGCTGAATAACACCAACGCCCGCCGAACCGTTTTATACGCCCTGTTAGACGCCCTGCCGGTGGATCGCATGGTCGCGGTGCGCACCCCGGGATACAAGCGGGCGATTTACAACCACAACGACCCGCTCACCCCCGAGGAAGCGTTTACCGGCATCAAGCGGGCGCGAACCGGAGCGCACAACGACTGCTTTTTGGCCAGCTGGAGCGATTACGGGACCTATACCGACACCCTGGTGGATAAAACTTTTCTGAACCTCGACAACCGCTACGTTCCCCAGGGCGGGGAAACCTGCGCGCCCAGCGAATATTCCGGCTGCGCCAACGCCCTGCGGGACCTGCGGCGGATGCGCTGGTCGGTGCTCAACAAGGATTATCACCCTACGGTGCTGCAAGGCTGGGTTAACGAGGGCTGTATGGAGGAGGTGCGGCGGCGCTTAGGATACCGTTTCCGGCTCTTGCAGGCCGCCATTCAGGACAGCGTGCGCCCGGAAGGGGCTTTCAATCTCTCCTTTTCCGTCGCCAACGACGGCTGGGCCAGCCCCTACAATCCCCGCAACCTGGAGATCATCCTGCGCCATAGCCAGAGCGGCCAGATCTATTATTTGCTCGCCGGCGAAGATCCCCGTTTCTGGATGGCGGGAGATACCGCCCTGGTTTCCGTGGAAGCCGGAATTCCGAACGATATGCCCCCGGGAACCTACGAGGCGCTGCTGCACTTCGCCGATCCCATTCTGGGGCTGCACAACCGCCCGGAATACGCCATCCGGCTGGCCAACGAGAATACCTGGGAAGCGACTACCGGCTACAACGCCTTGCTTCATACCGTGGTGGTGGATCCCTCCGCCGGCGGAAATCTCTATACCGGGAACCAATACTTTCAATTATTCACCGGGAGCACCCCGATCGCGACCAATCCGCAGCCGTATATGGCGAACGATTTTGAGCTCAAGGGAAATTATCCCAATCCCTTTAACGGCGAAACGGTGATCGCATTCGCGCTGCGCCGCAGGGGGAAAGTGCAGATCGACGTCTTCGATATCCAGGGAAAGCACGTGCAATCGCTTTACCAGAATGATTTGCCGCCTGGCGAGCATCAAATTTCCTGGCAGCCGCAAAATTTAAGCTCCGGGGTGTATCTCTACCGGGTGCGCTCGAACGATTACAGCCAATATGGGAAAATGCACTATGTTAAATGAGGAGTGCTCCAGAGGAATGGCCTCGCCACACAACTTCAGTTTTGTACTGGCACAGGGAAAAAATGTAAAGAATTCCTCTCCTTTTGTAAGGAGGAGACAGCGTCATGAATCCCGGCCATCCGCATTCCCGTTAACCTTAGCGTCTGAAGGCCATCAATCGGGGTTAAAACCCCTTGATTTGAAAGGAATTTCGCACCCCCGCGATAAATCGCGGGGCTATTCATAAATTGCCCTGACATTTATGTCGGTGGAAAGATAAGTCTTTAAAAAACAAAGGGATTTTAACCCCGATTCTTGATCACAAAAATGCTAAGGTTAACGGGAATGCGGCTATCCGGGAGAACAACGCGTGGTCATGCCACCCAACTCACGCAACCACCCCTGATTTACTCGCGGCGTAGCCGCCACTTCGTGGCTAAACGCTTCGTAAATCTGTCCCCTATTTGCAAAAGGAGGGGAATTTTAAGCGCATTCGCTGCAAATTACATTCTGCAGGGCTGTTTCGTGCTGCTCATGGCCGGCCTTTTTATTCCGGGGATGATTAGCGCGCAATCCTCCCCGGAAAATTTGCTGCTGAAAAATTATCGCCCCAAATCCATCTACAACATCCCCCGCACGCACATCGAGAAAGCCAAATACCCGGCCATTGACGTGCATTCCCATCCTTACGCCCATGGAGTGGAGGAGATTGCCCAATGGGTAAAAAATATGGATGAAGCGGGGATTGAGAAAACCATCATTCTTACCTCCTCTACCGGGGCAAAATTCGATTCGATTTATGCGCTTTATTCAAAATACCCCAACCGTTTTGAGCTCTGGTGCGGATTCGATTTTTCCGGCTACGATCAACCCGGCTTCGGCCCCGCGGCGGCAGCGGAGTTAGAGCGCTGTTACAAAATGGGCGCGCGCGGGGTAGGGGAGATCAGCGACAAGGGAAAGGGGCTGTACTCCGGTTCGGGGATGAAAGCCCCCGGGCTGCACCTCGACGATCCGCGCATGGACCCTTTGCTGCAAAAATGCGCGGAACTGGGCATGCCCATCAATATCCACGTGGCGGAGCCGATCTGGATGTACCAGCCCATGGATTCCACCAACGACGGGTTGATGAACGCCTACACCTGGCGGCTGGATAACCAGCCGGGCATTGTCGATCACGCGGGAATGATCGCGATCCTGGAGCGGGCGGTCAAGCGCCACCCGAAAACCACCTTCATTGCCTGCCACTTTGCCAATTGCGATTATGATCTGAACATTTTAGGCTCGCTGCTGGATAAGTATCCCAACCTCTATGCCGACATCAGCGCGCGTTATGCCGAGACTGCGCCGATTCCGCGTTTTGTCAATAAATTCTTCGAAAAATACCAGGATCGCCTGCTCTACGGCACCGACATGGGCTTCGACCCGGCGATGTACCGCATCACCTTCCGGATTTTGGAAAGCGCGGACGAGCATTTTTACGAAACCGAAGAATTCGGATACCACTGGGCTTTGAACGGCTTCGGGCTGAGCGATGATGTATTGAAAAAGTTGTACCGGGATAATGCCTTGAAGGTGCTGATGAAATGAGGAGGCGGCAGGCAATCGGAGTATTACAAAGAGCTTGCCCCGGAAGGCCGGGGAATGGCTTCGCCACAAAACTTCAATTTTGGTAACATTTTAGCGCTATGAAAAATTCGGAAATTTTGGCCGCTTATCCTTTCGTCTGTCATTCCCACGAAGCTTGTCCCCGTGAATACGGGGAGTGGGAATCCATATTCTAAGCCACTTTTCTGGAT
>WYBG01000140.1 GCA_011526015.1 Deltaproteobacteria bacterium
ATCGGAACACTCCTCATTTGGACAAAAATCGCCCACTTTTGCAAATTTTGACATAGCGCTCTCCTGCATAACTGTGGTGAGCCAATATACGAATCTCAATAGCAACGCTCAAGAGGGAGACTACCGAAAATTGAAGTGAATAAAAAATTGATCAACCCCTGCAAACCCTTTCCTCTATGCAAATTTTTGCGCGAAAAAAATCTATTCGTCAGGGCTGTGAGTATAGGTAATTGTTAAATGGTTGAATGGTTGAATTGTTATCCGCCATCCATTAATCCATCAATCCATTCATCCAACCATCCCCTGGGTAACTTCTCTGTTGGATAGAGCGTAAAAATTCCTCAAATTATGGCGCTGAAACCGGGTTTTACGAAAATAGAAGCGGAGCTCAGGATGACGACACAGCGAAATAAACGGCAGAACCTTGCGCTGGCGGGCCTGGCCATTGCGGGAGTGGTTATTTTTGTGAGTTTACTTCCCCAGATATACCCTTACAAAGCCGCCAATTTTACAATCGATCGCGCCCGGGCAATCCACATCGCCAGGGATTACCTGCAGGGAATGGGCTTCAACCTGGAAGATTACCACGTCGCCACGGTAACCTGGTTCGAAGAAGACGCCTTCGCGTATTTGCAGCAGCAGGTGGGACTGGAGAAAGCGGTTCAGCTTGTGCGAAACGAAAACCCGGATATCCTGGGATACCGCTGGCGGATTCGCTGGTTCAAAAACCTGCCCCGCAATGCCCCCCAGGAACGGTTTTTCGTGGATATATCCTCCACCGGCAAACCGGTCAATTTTCAACACCAGATCCCCGATTATACCGAGTGGCCGCGCCCGGAGAGCGCCCACTTAAGCCAGGAAGAAGCCCGGCAACTGGCGGTGCAATTTTTAGAGCAGCAGGATATCGACATTGCCGATTACGTGGAAGACAACGTCACCAGCCAGCGCTTCGAGAAAAGAACCGATCACACCTTCACCTGGAGAAAACCCTACCAACAGGCCCCGGGAAATTTATTCCATACCCTGAAAATCCAGGGAGACCGGGTCGCGGAATATACCCGCTTCTACGATCTCCCGGAACATGCCGCCTTGCAGTTCAAGCACCGGGAAGGGAATCTGATCTTGTGGTTTGTTCTTTCGCTCTCGATGTTTTTCCTCATATCCCTGTTCCTGCTGATCGTTTTTATCAGAAAGTATCATGAAGGGGAGGTGGGGGTGTACACTGCCAGCGCCGTGTTCGTGGTGATCTGGATTTGCATGTTCCTGAAGTCGATCATTCATTTCCGGCTCCGGGCAGACGGGGTTCAGATCGGGGAATTGACTTTTGACATGGTGGGCGCGGCAATCCTCATTTTCATGTCCGTGATTGCCATTCCCTTTTTCGCCCTTTCCGGAATGGCCGGCTGGAGCGTGGGGGAGGGGCTGGCCCATGAAAAGTTCGGCGAAAAATTAGCTTCCCTCAACGCGTTGATCAACCGCCGTTTTTCCACCATCAACTTTGCTTATTCCGCATTCAGGGGCTACAGTTTCGGCCTGATCACCCTGGGAGGCATTGCGCTGTTAGCCTGGCCGGGGGTGAACTGGCTGAACGGAACCGTCTCCCCGGGAGGTTACAACGACGTTTTGACAGCTCCCCTGGGGTTTCTGGTCCCCCTCCTCACGGCAATATCCGCCAGTCTTTTAATGGAATTGGTTTATCGGCTCTTCGGGAATCTCTATCTGTATAAATTGCTGGGCAGAAAGTGGGTCGCGGCGCTGGTAGCCTCCGGGTTATGGGCGATTGACGCCGCGGTGTTCTGGGACATCAACCTCAACGTCTCGCCGGTCTATCTGAACGGTATCATCGCTTTCGCGGTAGGATTATTTTTCAGCTTTATCCTGTGGAAGTACGACCTGTTGAGCGTAATCATCGCCAATTTTGTGGTGATCGGGGTGCTGAAAACCGTTCCCCTGGTTAGCAGCGGGACGGAGAGCCTGTTCTACGGCGGGATGGTTTCCCTGGCGCTGGTGTTTGCCCCCTTGGCGTTCATGGTTCGCGGGTTTATCAAGCGGGAAGTGTTCGAATACCAGCCCGATACCACGCCCGGGCACATCAAGCGCATTAGCGAGCGGGAGCGCATGGCCAAAGAGCTGGAAATCGCCCGGCAGGTGCAAATGCGCCTGTTGCCCAAAGAAAGTCCCCGCATTCCCGGTTGCGACATTGCCGGCATCTGTATTCCCGCCAAAGAGGTGGGCGGCGATTATTATGATTTTGTTCAGATGAGCGAACGCAAATTCGGCATCGTCATCGGCGACGTCTCCGGCAAGGGCGTTCCTGCCGCCATCTACATGACCCTCACCAAAGGGATTTTCCAATCCCACGCCGAGGAGCATATCTCTCCCCGGGAGGTGCTGGTAAAGGTGAACAGCCTGATGTACCGCACCATCGAGCGCGGTTCTTTCGTGAGTATGTTTTACGCGGTGCTGGATATGAACGATTTAACGCTGCGCTATTCCCGGGCCGGCCACAACCCCGCTATCTATCTCCAGCGCAGCAACGGCCATTTTTCCCTGCTGGAACCGGAAGGAATTGCCCTGGGGCTGGAAGAGGGCGAGGTTTTCGGGAAGGTGATTCACGAGCAGGAGATGAAACTGAACCAGGGCGATCTGCTGATCTTTTACACCGACGGCTTTACCGAGGCGATGAACAAAAAACTGGAAGAATACGGCGAGGAGCGCCTGCTCAAAGTTGTTCAAGCCAATGAGGAGAAACCGGCGCGGGAGATTATCGAGGCGGTCTGCGCCGACGTGAAGTCCTTCGTAAAAGATTACCCCCAGCACGATGATATGACCATGGTGGTAGTGAAAATACAGTAGGAATCGGGTTAGTGAATTGATGGCTGGATGGCAATTCAACCATCCAATTATCGAAACATTGATCCTCTAATCCATCAATCCAGTCCTCCGGTTCCCAATACTCCCTCAATTTCAGCTTGATTTGCTCGCGGTTTTGCGATAAGTTTTCATCCACAGTGGGACTTAACCAAAGAGGTTGCGGTTTTTTATGCCTGAGTATCATTTCAACAACGGTCCGGAAGATTCCGAACAGCCGGGCTTTAACCTTCCGCATTCCCATCTCAAAAAAAGAATCATTTTAATATCCCTGCTGCTGGCAGTTTTAGCTGCGGTGGGATATTTCATTTACTTGGTAAGGGGATTGCCGGACCTTACCGAGCTGGAAAACGTCAATCCCGCCCAGGCCAGCCGGATTTATTCCACGGACGGCAAGGTCATTCATGAACTGTTTACCTACAGCCGCATCTGGGTAACTTATGACCAGGTACCCGATTACATCATCGAGGCGGCGCTGGCCACGGAAGACCGCGATTTTTACGGCCACTGGGGAATCAACCTCAAGCGCGTGCCCCGGGCCGCGCTGGTTAACCTGGCCAGTTTCGGCTTTCGCCAGGGATTCAGCACCATTACCATGCAGGTGGCCCGGAATCTTTACGTCAAGAAGATCGGGTTCGAGCGCAGCATTACCCGCAAAATCCGGGAAATTCTCACCGCGCTGCAAATCGAGCGCCGGTATTCCAAGCAGGAAATTATGGAGATGTATATGAACATTTCCTGGTTCGGGCTGGGCGCTTACGGCATCCAGAGCGCGGCCATGCGCTATTTCAATAAGGACGTGGGCGAGCTGACCCCCGAAGAAGGGGCGTTATTGATCGGTTTGCTGAAAGGACCGGCGGTGTATTCCCCCTTGAAACATCCCGAGCGTGCCCGGGTGCGGCGCGACGTGGTGCTGAACAACATGGTGGTCTGCAATTTTTTGAGCAGGTCCGAATACGACAGCCTGAAGCAGTTGCCCATCGTCACCGATGAGTGGATGAACCGCAGCGCCGCCGCGCCCTATTTTACCGAATACGTTCGGCTGCAATTGAACAGCCTGCAGGATTCCCTGGGCGTGAACGTGTATGAAGACGGGCTGAACGTCTATACCACTTTGCATACCCACTACCAGGCCGCCATCGACAGCGCCATCCGCAAGGTGATGCCGGAATTACAGAAACGCCAGACCCAAAATTTACTCTCCTGGAAGAAGAAACATCATATCCCGGATTCGGTTTTTGCGGAGAAATCCCGGGTGCAAATCGCGTTTGTGGCTTTTGACCACCGCAACGGCCATATCCTGGCCATGGTGGGGGGAAGAGATTTCGACGAGACCAAGTATAACCGGGCGGTGCAGGCCCGCCGGCAGCCCGGCTCCACCTTTAAGCCCTTTGTGTACGCCGCGGCAATCGACAACGGCTATACCCCGGCGGATAAATTGCTGAACCAGCCGGTGGTGCTCAATAACCCCGACGGAACCCGCTGGACCCCGGAAAATTATGATAAAACCCTCGGCGGTCCCACCACCTTGCGGGAAGGGCTGCGCCGCTCCCTGAACTTGATCGCCTCCCGGCTCATCCTGGAAATCGGCCCCGAGGTGGTGGCGGATTACGCCAAGCGGCTGGGCATTTCCAGCCAGTTGCAGCCTTATCCCAGCCTGGCCATGGGCAGCTCCGACGTGATCCTGCTGGATTTGGCCAGCGCCTTTGGAGTGTTCGCCAATGAGGGCATCCGGGTGGAGCCGCTCTCCATTTTGCGCATCGAAGACCGTTATGGAAACGTGATCTGGGAGCATCCCAACTTTCGAAAGGAAGCCCTGAACCGCGCCACTGCCTATATCATTACCAATATGCTGCAAGACGCGATCAATAACGGCACCGGGGCTTCCGCGCGCTGGAAATTCGGATTCACCGCCCCCGCGGCCGGCAAAACCGGCACCACCAACGACTATGCGGATACCTGGTTCGTGGGCTTCACCCCCCGGTTGACCGCGGGCGTTTGGGTGGGATTCGACGACCATACCCTCAAATTAGGCCGCACCGGCACCGGCGCGGAAACCGCCCTGCCGTTCTGGGCGGAATTTATGAACCTGATTTACAAAGACCTCCAAATCCCGGAGGAACCCTTTCAGCAGCCGCCGGAAATCATTACCCTGAATATTTGCGAAGAGAGCGGGAAGATCGCCACCAATTTCTGCCCCAATGTGATCAAAAATGAAGTTTTCAAACTGAAAAATCATCCTACCGAAATGTGCGATATCCATGCCGGTCTGCGTAAAGGCGGGCAATATAACAAGATATATTGAAGAATCGTGGTGAGTGGTAGAGTGGTGATTCGTAACGGCGGGGCCTCCCTGCCACTGACAACGCCACCCCTCGCCATTCACTACTCCACCCCTCAACCATTAAGATTGAAGAGGCGTGTAATGAAACATCCTGGCGCCGGCAGATTTTTATGAGCGCAGCAAAGCTTCACACCGGCAAAGTTCTGAAAGCTACCCGGAAAACCTACCACGTGGCGGTAGGGGAGAGGGTGATCGAATGCACCGTCCGGGGAAAACTGACCATCGACGAAAACGATTACACCGCCGTAAAAGCCGGCGACGACGTGAAAATTTCCCTGGTCAGCGAAAGAACCGGGGCCATCGAAGAAATCCTGCCCCGCCGCTCCCAACTCTCCCGCAGCATCGAGAGCCGCGCCTACCAGGAACACATCATTGCCGCCAACATCGATCAAATTTTGATTATCCTCTCCACCCGCAAACCCGAGTTTAAATCCGGCTTGTTAGACCGTTTCCTGGTGATCGCGGAAAAAAACCGCCTGAAGGCGCTGGTGTGCATCAACAAGATCGATCTTGCCCGGGCGGAATATTTCCAACCCTACCGGGAGTATTATGCCCGCTTGAAATACCCGGTATTTCTCACTTCCGCGACCACCGGGGAAGGCATCGCCGCATTGAAAAGGCGGCTGACTCACAAGGTGACCGCCCTGGTGGGGCAATCCGGGGTAGGGAAGAGCAGCATTATTAATGCGCTGAAACCGGGGCTGGATATTCGTATCCAATCGGTAAGCGAGCGCACCCGCAAGGGCCTGCACACCACCACCGCGGTGCAGCTTTTCCCCATCGGCAAAGGAGGGTTTGTGGTGGATACCCCCGGTATCCGGGAGCTGGGCTTTTGGGAGATTTATAAAACCGATCTGCCGGAATATTTTATCGAATTCTCCCGCTACATTCCCCGCTGCTCCTTCGGCAATTGCACCCACATCCATGAGCCGGGCTGCGCGGTGAAAGCGGCGGTGGAGAAGGGGAAAATCTTCCCGGAGCGTTATGAAAATTACGTCAACATCTACGATAGTTTGAAATCCGCCCACTATGAGCGCTGAGAGAGAACAATGCTCGCTTCAATGTTCCGGAGGCGATTGCAATAGCAAAATCTCGTTCAGACGACCGATTATCGGGAATAAGTAGTGATATGAGAACCACTCTACTCTTCGGCGAAACCCTCCGCGCTGCCCCGGCAGAAGCGGACAGCGCCTCTTACCAGTTGTTGCTGCGGGCGGGATACCTCCGCCCCCTGGGAGCGGGTATTTTTTCGCTTTTGTCCCCGGGACGGCGCTCGCTGCAAAAAATTCAAAACATCATTGCAGAAGAGTTAGAAGCGCTGGGCGGGCAGGAGGCGAGCCTGCCGCTGCTGCTCCCCGCGGAATTGTGCCCCGGTGGGAATGCCCGGGGAGAGGAACTGTTGCGCCTCCGCGACCGCCGCGGGCGGGAGCTGCTGCTCACCGGCTCCCGTGAAGAAGCCGCCGCCCACCTCGCCGCCTCCGTGCTGCGCTCCTACCGCCAGCTTCCCCAACTTATTTTCCAGTTCAACCCCGCTTTTTGCGATGAAGAGCGCCCCCGCGGCGGGCTGCTGCGCGCCCGGGAGTTCCTTCTGGCGGAAGCGTTTTCTTTCGACGGGGATGAAAATTCTTTCCGGAAGCAGTACGACCGGCTGGGCGGCGCGTTTGCCGGCATCGCCGCCCGGCTGGGATTGCCCCTGAAAGCGGTAGAGGGCGAGAGCGAGGATTTGGAACGCCGCCCCGCCCACGCGCTGGTGTATGTTTCCCCAGCCGGCGACCGGGTGATCGCCGTTTGCCCGCACTGCGGGTATGCCGCGCTCCGGGAATCCGCCCGCTTCCGCAAAGAAGCGCCGGATAGCGGCTCGCCCAAACCGTTAGAAAAGGTAGCCACTCCCGGCGCCGCCTCCATCGAAGAGTTGAGCAAATTTTTGGGCATCGACAAACCCCAGACCGCCAAGGCGGTTTTCTACCGGGCGGAATTTGGCGGCGATGAACCCGCCAAATTAGTGCTGGCGCTGGTGCGCGGGGATATGGAAGCGAACGAAGCCCGCGTCCGTTACCTGGCCGGGGCTGCCGTTCTTCGCCCCGCGGAGGCGGAAGAAATCGCCGCGGCCGGCTGCGCGCCCGGTTTTGCCTCGCCGATTGGCCTCCGGCGCGGGAATATCCTGGTTATCGCCGATGATTTGGTGGCCGGCTCCGCCAACCTGGTCACCGGCGCGAATGAAGCCGGTTACCACTTCCTCAACAGCAATTGCGGGCGGGATTACCGGCCGGATATTGTCGATCCCATTGCCCTGGCCTATGAAAACGCCCCCTGCGAACGCTGCGGCCGCCCCCTGGCGCTGCAAAACGCCGTCGAAGTGGGCAGTATGCAAGCCTCGGGGGCCGGCGCGGCGTTCAAAGCGGAGTACTTAGATGAGCAGGGAAAATCCCGCGCGGTGGTGATGGGTTTTTACAAAATCGATTTGGGAAGATGTTTAGCCTGCCTGGCGGAAGCGCACCACGATGATTACGGGCTTCGCCTGCCCATATCCGTGGCGCCTTACCAGGCAACCCTGCTGCTCCTGAAGGGAGAGCCGCAAACCGCCGAGACGGCGGAGAGATTGTACCGGGAGCTGCGCCAGGCCGGGGTGGAGGTGCTGTTCGATGACCGCGAGGCCAGCCCGGGGGTTAAGTTCAACGATGCGGATCTGCGCGGCATCCCCTTGCGAATAACCGTCTCCGACCGCTCCCTGCAAGGCGGCGGGGTGGAGTTCAAACGGCGCGATCAGAAAGAGAAAACGATTATAGCAGTTGAAGCGCTGGTTGCGAAGGTTCGCGAAGAAATCCGGGCGCTGGCTGGTTAGGATTAATACAGAGCCGCAGTTGGATGGCGCCAATGATTTGTATTGATCCGGCATCTGGTATCCGGCGTCATTCCCAGGCACTCAAAGGGGATTTTTTTCATACTTAATCTTGCTAAAATTCTGATGAATGGCTATTTTGGGGGTGAGTCGTATTTCGCGCTAAATTTAGCG
>WYBG01000141.1 GCA_011526015.1 Deltaproteobacteria bacterium
TCCCCGATCCCGCTGCTGGCGCCGGTTACCAGCGCGGTTTTACCGTCAAATTGGATGGTCATATTTTCCTCGACGTTATGGTTCCCTCGCTAAAGTTTGGAAAAGGTTGTAATATAACTTCCCGAATTTTAATATTGCACAGTTTTGAAAATTGCCCGGCTAATCGTAAACTCGTGTTTCATGCAAGTTGGCAGGGGATAAATCTATCCAAAAATATTTGAAATTTGCCACAGAGAACACAGAGAAATTGAGAAATTATGCCAGCCAGGAAGTGGAGCTATGCCGAAACTCTGTGATCTCTGTGAACTCTGTAGCTAAAAAAGTTATGGACAAACTCTCAGATTTCGGCATGAAGAATCTATTTTCTGACAGGATGTATGGCGAAGCCACCCCTTCCCTGGGTAGGATTGACCGGATGAAGAAATATCCGGTCAATCTATAATCCGGTAAATCCTGAATATCCTGTCAAAAAACAAATAGGGAGACGAGTATGGCAGTAAAAAGCGGTTTGGACGGTTTGACCGGCAATCGGTTCGAGCTTCTGCGCGGGAGGCGGGTTGCGCTGCTGTGCAACCAGGCTTCTATCGCGGCGGATTTGCGCCACGCAACGGAACTGTTTTATACGGCGCACCGCGAAGGCATCATCGAATTAATCGCCTTTCTAGGCCCGCAGCACGGGTTATGGGGGCACACCCAGGACAACATGATCGAATGGCAGGGCTACCGCGACCCCCGCACCGGAATCCCGGTCTATTCCCTTTACGGAGAGCACCGCAAACCCACGGAAGAGATGCTTAGCGGCATCGATACCCTAATAGTGGATTTGCAGGACGTCGGCGCCAAGTACTATACGTTCATTTGGACCCTGGCCCTGTGCATGGAAGCCTGCGCGGAAAAAGATATCGAGGTGGTGGTGTTAGACCGCCCCAACCCCATCGGCGGGGAGCAGACGGAGGGACCGGCGATCAACGACAATTTCCGCAGCTTTGTGGGCTGGCATTCTTTAGCCATCCGGCACAGGATGACCATTGGGGAGATCGCGCACTATTTTCAGCGGGAATTTTACCCCGCCTGCCGGCTGACCGTGGTTTCCATGTACGGCTGGCAGCGAAGCATGTATTTTGAAGAAACCGGCCTGCCCTGGGCCATGCCCTCGCCAAACATGCCCTCGCCGAAAACGGCGCTGGTCTATCCCGGCATGTGCCTGTTGGAAGCCACAAACCTTTCCGAAGGGCGCGGAACCACCCGCCCGTTCGAGATCTTCGGCGCGCCCTGGATGGAGGGCTGGAAATTTGCAGCGGAATTGGCGCAGCACCACCTGCCGGGGGTGGTTTTTCGCCCCCTGGAGTTTCAGCCCACCTTTCAGAAATACGCCGGAAAAGTATGCGGGGGCTGTTTTATCCACGTTACAGACCGGCGGCAATTCAAGCCCTTCCTGACCGGCATCGCCATCATCCGGGAAGCCCTGCGGCTCTACCCGGAACATTTCCGGTGGAAACAGCCGCCCTACGAATACGAGCACCAAAAAATGCCTTTTGATATTTTGGCGGGCAATGACTGGCTGCGGAAAATGATCGAGGAGCAGCAACCCCTTCGGGTAATGGAGGAGCGCTGGGAAGGGGAGACAATGAGATTTTCCGAAACCAGAATGGCGGCTTTGCTCTATTCCTGATCTGAACAAACTCACCAGCCGGAGAGATGGATGCCAGGCGACTATTTAGGCCTTCTTTTTAGCCAGGATATAACAGGATGTACAGGATTCGATATATCCGGTCGATCCCGGCCTGTCTGCGCCGAGGTTAAATGCTGACCCTCATTCAGCGTCCCCGGCCTTGTCATTCCTTCCGGAAGGCAGGCAGGAATGACAACCTCCATCCCTTGAGCGGCATTCATCGTTTAGGAGTGGCCGGAATTTAATCCGGTTAATCCTGTGTATCCTGTCAAAAATATGGAATGCTAACGATGCTCAATTATCAAAAACAGTCCCAACCCCTGCGCGTCCCCACCACGGATGGCAAATTAATCGAAGAACACTTTGGATTGGCCGCCAGCGGCCAGCGCCAATTCAGCCTGGCGCACATGGTCGCCCCGCCGGGCTGGTCGGAACCGTTCCAGCAGCCGGAGTTCGATGAACTGACCATCATGGTTGCGGGGCGCAAGCGGGTGGAGATCGACGGGGAGGAGATTACCCTTCAGGCCGGGGAATCCCTGCTGGTAAGCCGCGGCGCGCGGGTGCGCTATTCCAATCCCTTTGACGAACCGGCGGAATACTGGTCGGTGTGCATGCCCGCGTTTTCGCCGGAGGGCGTGAACCGTTGTTGCTAATCAAGGCAGGAAAAACTATTTGATCGATTTATGAAAAACTTTTATATTGAATGGGTTGCATTATCTGAAAGGAACTTCAATGACGGGATTAGAAGCATTACAATCGGTTCAATTTGTCACCGTGAAGGGAAAGCGGCTGGCCATTTTGAGCGCCAGGGATTGGGAATCACTAATTGAATGGTTGGAGACGTTAGAAGACCTCGAGATTGCCCAAAATGCGCTTGCAGCATTAAAAGAGGCCGGGGGAGATCGAAAAAAAGCCGGTTGGCTTGAGTGGAATAGCGTGAAGGATCAATTGAAGTGAGCGGCTATAAAGTCTATATAATCCGTCGAAGACAGAAAACAATCCCCCGCAAATATGATTTTCAGCATGAATCTTTTCGCCCGGTACGGCAGTTTACGAACTGTTACGAGTTGATGAACGGATTGACGGAATAAGGAATCAGAATGCTATCTGCTGCGCAAGTTTCTAAAAACTACCAGGAATGTTACCGGCTTACCGGCCACCTCTTAACACAAAAATTCAATCAGCGCGGGTTCGAGGCCGACCCGGATCACCCCGAATTTGTGGAGCTGTGCCAGTCCGTGGTCGGGCACGAGAGCGTGGTGCTGCTGCTGCAAAGCGAGCCGTTTGCCGCCCCGCGCTACCGCCCGGCGCTGGAAATCGCGATCGACGAAGTCAAACGGCTGCTCTTTCCCGATGCCCGTAAAAAACGCTTCGTTTCCATAGATGCGCTGGAAACGGAATTTTTATCCAGCGGCGAAGCAAGCTATTCGCCCGAGGCGGAGCGGCATATCGAGGCAGAATCAGCGCCCGGCGGGAATAGCGAACAAGCGCTGGCGCTCCTGAAACAGCATATTGCCGCGGATTTGTTCGAGTATCTTCACGGCGTGCTCCTCGACCGCTTTCCCGGGGGATTGGAAAATATCGGCTTGCTGCTCCGCTCTCCCCGGCATAATGCTTCCCCGCTGCCCTTCCAGGAGATCGAAACAAAACTTCTCCTGCTGCGCCGGTTCTATCCCGGCGGCGAGGTGCAGTTTACCGTGCGCTTGAACGGGCTGGATAACCTGGGTGACGTCGAAGTTGCCCACGCCTATTTGAACGTCTATATCGGCCTGGAGCGCTCCTTCCCGGCCAATTTTTTGCAGCGCGACGGTGAAAGACGCGCCGCACTGCTGGTGCGCTTCCTGATCGAGCAAATCCTCAACGCCCGCCCGGAAGCAATTCTGGAAGAGAAGGACGAGACCTTCTTCATCCGCCATAAGCTGCAAAACGTCTATCGCTTCTTCAACTATTCCGCCAACCGGGCGTTAGGCAACGCTTACCCGGATTTGATCCATCCCTGGCAGCAAAGCCGTTCGGCTTCCCGATATTGGGAAAAAGCGCCCCATCGCGTCAAGGCCATCCGCTGGCTGGTTGAGCAGCGATTGGGGATAGTGCCGGCAGAATTATACAAACACTCTGTATGCAAGGATGACTTTATTCGCCACGGGCTGTCCTATATGTTCAACGGTTATTATAATTCCGTTTCGAGGGCGCTGGCCGAGGCTTACCCGCAGTTGCAGCCCTGGGAGCTGGGCAAAGTGCCGTTCGAGTTCTGGAACGAGGAGACCACCGCCCGGGCGATCCGCTGGGTGGTGGCCAAAAAAGGCTGGGCGGTGGAGGAGCTTCCCGCGAAAGTGCGCTCGAAGGAATTCAACCGCAAAGTATTCAGCGAATTCGGGCTGGCCACGGTGTTCGAGAAGAAGCTGTCGCGCAATATTTATCGCGCCGTCTCGGCGGCCTGGCCGGGCCGCTTCGCGCCCTGGGAACTGGGCAAAGTGCCTTCCGAATACTGGGAATCGCGGGAGAACGTTTACTCTGCCTCCAAATGGATCGCGGAGCGGGAAGGTATCCGGGAAAGCGGAATCGTGCAGGCGATCCGGGGAAAGCGTCTATCCTTAGGCGTCTTCAAAAAATATTCCATCGGCGCGGCGCTGGCGCGGCTGTGCAAAGGCCGGCTCGACGCCATATTTGCGCCGTTGTTCTGGAGAGAACAGCGCCAATTTTTGCAGGAACATAAACTGCTTCGCAAGGCGAAGGCGCTGAAAAATTCCCAGCGCAAGAGCAGCCTGCTCGATTTCTTCCTCTACGGCCTCTTTTGGCAGGACGTAGAGAAAAATTCCCTGGAAACCATGCGCCGCTACGAGCGCATTGCCCACCGCATCCAACGCAGAGCCTTTCTGCATTCGGATTAACCCGCGCCTGGCGGCTGGAAAAAAGGTGCCGCATACCGGATGCCAGATACCGGACGCCGGATAAGGAACAATCAGCACCCTTTTAATTTCACCGCCGCGAAAAAGTGGTCTGCGCCATTTCCCACCCGCCTCGATGAATTAATTTCAAACGCCTCATGGTGTTACGGAATGCGTAATACGTAACTCGTAATGCGTAATGCGTCAAAGAGTTTACCCTGAGCTTGTCGAAGGGTATTCCGTTTTTTACGTATTACGTTTTACGCATTACTTTTTACGAAATACGAAATACGCCTCACAAATATATTGACGCAAAGCAGGTCTGCAGCCGTGTCTTACAAATACCGAAAATTATGGCGCATGGCCGCCGTTGCCAGCCGGGTTTTGACCGGTATGGTTACCGTTGCCGGGGTAGCCCTGGGGTTGAGCGGCTTTGTTATCCTTAAAATGCCCGGCCAGAGTTATGCCGGCCCGTTGCCGCCATTGACCGGCAGGGAATGGAAATTGGCAGAATCGTTGCGAAACGACGTCGCGATCCTGGCCGGAAAAATCGGGGAGCGCAGCCTGCAAAAGCCGGAAAATCTGAACAAAGCCGCGGAGTATATCGAACAGGCGCTCACAACCGCCCAATATACGGTTTCACGGCAGCGTTTTCTGGTGAACGGCACGCCGTGTTACAACCTGGAAGCGGAAATCCCCGGCATTCGCAGGCCCGAAGAAATTGTCATCGTCGGCGCGCATTATGACAGCCCCCAAGGCTGCCCGGGTGCAAACGATAATGCTACCGGGGTCGCCGCTCTGTTAGCCCTGGCGCGCGATTTTTCCGGAACCAGCAGCGCCCGAACCCTCCGGTTCGTCTTTTTTATGAATCAGAACGACACTACCGCGACCCCGGAACAGAGCGGCAGCACGGCCTACGCCAAACGTTGCGCGGAAGGTAATGAAAAAATTATCGCCATGCTCAACATAGAATCCACGGGCTATTACTCGCAAGATTCCGCCAGCCAGCGTTATCCTCTGCCGGTGCAGTTTTTTTATCCATCCACGGGGAATTTTGTCGCCTTTGTCGGTAATAGCGCCTCCAAAAACCTGGTGCAGGCTTCCATCGGCTCCTTCCGGGATAACGCCCGCTTTCCTTCCGAGGGAATCGTTTTCCCGGACAGCGACAATTCCATGTATTTTTCCACTTCCCGGGCATTCTGGGAGCGCGGCTACCCGGCGCTGACCGTTACCGATAGCGCGCCGTTTCGTTATCCGTACCATCACAGCGAACTGGATGTACCCTCCCGGATTCAGTACACCCAGATGGCCCGGGTGGTTGCGGGGCTTAACCAGGTCGTGGCGGACCTGGCCAGGGTGCTGTGAGGCCGGGGCCGTTACCGTGGGGCGGGTTTGCATGCGACTTTCAAAGCTGAAATTTTGCGGGGCTGCACCAACCCCGGGTAAACCATTCTTTTATTTCCATCATCGCCCTGCAAAGCGGAAGCATTGCACTCCGCTATCCAACAAAACCCTTGTTTATTCCCGCAAAACCCTTATTTTATTTGCACTGGCGGAGGGATCATTGCGCAATGAAATCAACAAGGGCAGGCGCCGATGGATGCTAAGCTTCAAAAATTATTCAACCGCATGGAGGAGAACCGCGCCGCGCTGCTCTCCTCGCTGGAAATGCTCTCCGAAAATCAACTTGCCTATAAACCGGGAGGCGACCGCTGGTCGATCAACGAGGTTGTTCAGCACCTGGTGCTATCGGAGCAGGGAACGCACCGCTACCTGATGAAGAAAAACCAGGCGGCATTCCTGCCCCTGGCCGGTTTAGCGGCGACGCTTCGATCAATCGGGTTAACCCTGTTCATGCGCCTTCCCGTCAAATTTAAAATGCCGGCCCGGGCAAACGCCGTTCCCGCGGGCGATGTACCGCTTAGCCAGTTAAAACGGGAATGGGAAGAGACACGGCAAAATCTGCGGCAATTTATTACCGAACTGCCTCCGGAAAGGCGGCGCGTTTTGATCTTTCGCCACCCGTTCATGGGCTATTTCAACATCTACCAGACCTTGCGGTTTATCGAAGAGCATATCAGGCACCATTTGAAGCAGATTCGGCGGATCCGGGCCTGGGAGGGTTTCCCAGCCGGAGCACCGGTAATACGCTGATGCGGCCAAACCTTCTTTCTACACCTCGTGCGGAGACGAAAAACATGAAAAAAATTCTCGTTTTGGGCACCGGCATGGTCGGCCGGGCCATGGCAATCGACCTGTGCCGGGATTTCGCGGTAACATCGGCGGACATCAACCCGGAAGCGTTAGGGGAACTGGCCGCCGGCCATCCCGTTCAAACCATCCGGGCGGATTTATCCGATCTGGAGCGGGTCAAACAACTGTCTGCGGGGTATGACCTGGTGATTGGCGCGGCGCCGGGATTCCTGGGCTTCCAAACCCTCAAGGCGGTGATCGAGGGCGGCAAAAATATTGTGGATATTTCTTTTTTCGACGAGAATGAACATGATCCGTTCTCTTTAGACGATCTGGCCGGAACGCGCGGGGTCACCGCAGTCATCGACTGCGGGGTTGCCCCGGGGATGAGCAACATCATCTTAGGCTATCATAACGCCCGCATGAAGGTTGAGAATTTCGAGTGCTACGTCGGGGGGTTGCCGCAGGCGCGCACCTGGCCGTATCAATACAAAGCGCCGTTTTCGCCGATTGACGTGTTGGAGGAGTACACCCGCCCGGCGCGACTCATGGAAAATGGCCGGGTGGTGTTCAAACCGGCGCTGTCGGAGCCGGAGTACCTGGAAGTAGAAGGCGTGGGAACCCTGGAGGCGTTCAATACCGATGGTTTGCGCACCCTGCTGAAGACCATGCCGGTGGCAAATATGAAAGAGAAAACCTTGCGCTACCCCGGCCACGTCGAGTACATGCGGGTGTTGCGGGAAACCGGCTTCTTCGACACGGAGCCGGTAGAGATCAGCGGCGCAGCGGTTCGCCCCATCGACCTGACCGCCAAACTGCTCTTTCCCAAATGGAAATTAGGCAAGGATGAACGGGAATTTACGGTGATGGAAGTGCGCGTCGAGGGCGAGGAGCAGGGGAGAGCGGCCCAATACGTGTATCGCCTGTTCGACCGTTACGACGAGGCGACCGGCCTGTCTTCGATGTCTCGCACCACCGGCTATACCTGCACCGCTGCGGTGCGACTGATTCTGGAGGGGCATTTTACCCGGAAAGGAATTTGCCCGCCGGAATACCTGGGCGCGGCGGAGGGTTGTTTCCAACGCATTTTGGATTACCTGGGGGAACGAAACGTCCGCTATCGCGTGGAAGCATAGTTTGTTGCATCGCTTTTCAGCAAGCAGTGATCAGTTAAGAAGGTCGTCAGTAAAGGGGCGTTCCGGTTAAATTTGGGCCGGGCGATAGCGGCCTGCCCGGTCCGGCCACGATTTCAGAATTGCTTTTCACTCGAAACGGGCTTATTTTTTTCTCTACTGGTTAATGAAATCAAGGAGTTTGCACTGAGTTTCCTTAATCCCGCCATTTTGTATGCCCTGGCGGCGGCCGCCATCCCGCTGTTGATTCATTTGTTGAATCGGCGCAAAATCAAGCGCATTCCCTTCAGCACGGTTCAATTTTTGAAGCGCCTGGAAAAAAAACAGATGCGCAATCTGCGCATTCGCCAGTTACTGTTGCTGCTTCTGCGTACCCTCATCATTCTCTTGCTGGTGATTGCCTTTGCCCGGCCCACTTTGCAGAGCGGGGCGGGAGGCATCCTGGCCGAGCGCAGCCCCATCGAGGCGGTGATCATTCTGGACAATTCCCTCTCCCTGAACGAAGCGCGGCTGACCGGAACTCTGCTGGATAAACTGCGCCAGGCCTTTTCCACGCTGGAAGAGGTCTTTCAGGCCGGGGACCGTATTACCGTCCTGCAAGCCACGCTTCCGCAGCAAATATTAGCAAAACAGGAGCCGTTTCAGATCGACCTTTGGGAGCGAACCGGGCAAAAATTGCAGTCCAATTATTTGAAAAGCGACCTGGATAATGCGCTATTGCAAGCCCTGGAGCAATTGCGCCAATCGGCTTATTCCAACCGGGAAATCTACCTGGTCTCCGATTTTCAGGAATCGGCCTTCCAAAACCCGGCCCAGTTTGAGGACCTATTAAAAAAACCGGGTTACCGGGAGATCAAGCTGTTTGCCATCCCTATTACCCATGAGAATTATGAGAACGTTTCCGTGGACAGCGTGGAAGTGGTCAACCGCCTGATCGAAATCAACCAGCCCCTGCGCATTAAGGCGTATTTGCACAACCACCACCCGGAAAAATACCTCACCACCCTGGCGTCCGTCATTCTGAATGAAAACCGGGTGGCGCAGCAGAACGTCAGCGTTCCTCCGCAGCAAACCGCGGAAGTGGAATACAAAGCCACCCTCACTGAAAACGGCTTCGTACAAGGCCGGATCGAAACCGAAAGCGACGCCTTGCAGGAGGACAATCGCTATTACTTCAATTTTTATGTGCCTAAAAAAATCAAAGCCTTGCACTTTTTCCCCGCCGAAAATTTCACCAGCTTCGTTCCCCTCATTATTCAACCGGCGGTGGAGCGGGGAATTTTCGAATACACCGGGGATGTGCTGCCCAACTGGAGCAATCGCAACTTCACGGATTACGACATCATCATCCTGGAGGGAATCAACCAGCTTCCGGAAAATTTGCTGCTGCGGTTAAAATATTTTCTGGAAAACGGGGGCGGGATGCTGGCCATTCCGGGGGACAATATCGTGATTTCCCAATACCAGGCGCTCTTCCGGGAATTAGGGCTGGGCGACATCCTGGAACTGCGCGGGCGGGCGGGGGAGAGCGGGCAATTTTTGACCTTGCAGGAAATCGACCGGGAACACCCGGTATTCGAAGGATTATTCGAAACCCGGGAACAGCGCCTCAATCCCATCGAAGTGTACGCCGGGTACCGGGTGCGGCCCGCTGCGGATGCGCACACCTTGCTGCAGCTCAGTGATCGCAGTCCCTTGTTGCTGCAAGCAAAGCTGCAAGGCGGAACGGCGTTTTTCCTCTCCTCGCCTTTGCTGCCGGAATGGTCGCAATTGCCCCTGAAAGGGTTCGTGGTCCCGCTAATCTACCGGCTCATTTATTACAGCGGGGTCCGTAAAGTTGCCGACCGCCAGGCCTTGCGCTGCGGGCTGGTTTTTCAACAGCAATTTACCAATTTGGAAGCGCCCTTTGAGTTCCGGGTGCAGGGCAGCGGCGGCGCGGAAATAAAATTAACCCCGCGACTCCGGGGCTCTACGGTTTTCCTGGAATTCCGGGAAACCGAATTGCCGGGCAATTACCGCCTCTTCCATAATGATAACATTTTGAGCATTCTCTCCCTGAATTCATGGAAAGAAGAATCGCGATTGCGCTTTTACAATGAAGACAAGTTAAAAGAGATTTTACCGGCGGTTAATTATCTGGCCAGTATCGGCAACATAGCCGCGGAGGTGCAAAAAAATCGCTTCGGAAAAGAACTCTGGAAGTATTTTTTGATTGCCGCGTTCACATTATTGGGACTGGAGATGATCCTGGCCCGCACAGGAGCTAAAAAAGAATACGCCGAAAGCTTGAATACGGCTTAATGCGATCATCACATGGAGGAATTTCATCGTTTGGACCCGCAGAACACCACTCCAACCCCGGAAAGAGCGATCCTGGTGGGGGTAATTTTACCCCGCCACCGGCGCTGGGAGGTGAATGAGAACCTCTCCGAGCTTCGTTCCCTGGTGAATACCGCCGGCGTCGAAGTTGTGGATGAATTAGTCCAGGAACGCCCGCAAATCGACCCGGCCTATTTTATCGGGACCGGTAAAGCAGAAGAATTGGCCCGCATGGTAAAAGCGGAAAACGCCAGCACGGTCATTTTTGACGATGATCTTTCTCCGGCCCAGGCCCGCAACCTGCAAAACGAAACCGGGGCCAAAATCATCGACCGCAGCGCCCTGATCCTGGATATTTTTGCCCAGCACGCCCGCACCCGGGAGGCTCGAACCCAGGTAGAACTGGCGCAATTACAATATTTGCTGCCCCGCCTTACCCGGCAGTGGAGCCACCTTTCCCGGCAGGTTGGCGGTATCGGCACCAAAGGCCCCGGGGAAACCCAGTTGGAAACCGACCGCCGCATGATCCGCAAACGGATCGAAACATTGCGCCGGGATCTGGAAAAAATCGACCAGCAGCGCATCAACCGCCGGAAAAACCGCAAAAACGCCTTCCGGGCATCGCTGATCGGTTATACCAACGTCGGGAAATCCACCATCATGAACCTGCTCTCCGGGGCGGACGTGCTGGTGGAAAACCAGTTATTCGCCACCCTGGATTCCACGGTGCGCCGGGTAACCCTGGACGCCGGCCACGAAATATTGCTCAGCGATACGGTCGGTTTCATTCGCAAGCTGCCCCATCACCTCATCGCCTCCTTCAAGAGCACCCTCGATGAAACGATAGAAGCCGACGTGCTGCTTCACGTGGTGGACGTAAGCCACCCCGCTTTTCAGGAGCAAATCCAGGTGGTCAACGAGGTGTTGCAGGAGAT
Organism: Deltaproteobacteria bacterium; assembly: GCA_011526015.1. Classification (GTDB taxonomy): domain Bacteria; phylum Calditrichota; class Calditrichia; order RBG-13-44-9; family J075; genus JABWBP01. Next base: position 11,141 of record WYBG01000141.1, read on the forward strand.
CGGGGCAGGGGAGAAGCCGGTCCTGATGATATTTAATAAAATCGATTTGTTGGAAGAAAAAGCCGGGATTCCCGCTCTGAAGCGCCAGTTTCCCCACAGCGTGTTTATCAGCGCCGCCCGGCAGATTCGTATCGAGTTCCTCAAAAAAGAGTTAGTGGGATTCATGGAAAAACATTTTGTCGAGAGCGAAATAGCCATTCCCCTGCGGTACGCCGGCCTGGTGCACCGGGTGCATTCCCTGGCGACGGTGACCGCGGAGGAGTATTCCGATTCTCACGTTCATCTTCGTTTCCGCTCTACCCTTCAAAACCGGGAGAAAATTCACCGGATGGTGAACGCAGCGATTGGCGATGGCCGCGTCCCGGTCGAAATTACATCACCATAAGGAGCCGCCATGAAATTTGCCACCGAATACCTCTGGTTCAACACCTCCCAAAAGCGGGAATACCTTAACATTACCGATACCGTGGAACAGATCGTTCAAAAAAGCGGGGTGCAGGAAGGCATGGCGCTGGTCAGCGCCATGCACATCACCGCCTCGGTGTACGTGAACGACGCGGAGGACGGCCTGATCGCCGACATTGACGAGTGGCTGGAGAAGCTGGCGCCCTTCAACATCAACTACCGCCACCATCGCACCGGGGAGACCAACGGCGACGCCCACCTGAAAAGCCTGCTGATGCACCACGAGGTGATCGTGCCGGTAACCGGCGGGCGGCTGGATTTAGGCCCCTGGCAGCAGATTTATTACGCCGAATTCGACGGCCGGCGCCGCAAGCGCGTGGTTGTGAAGGTGATGGGGGAATGAGCAATTGGCAATTAGCAATTGGCAATTGCCAATTCCGGCAGCTCGCTACCAGATTTTTCATCGTTTATTTGGGAAGATTCTTTGCATATTTTGAAGGCCGCGCGAGGATGAAGGAACCGATGTGAATTTCGAATATCGAACGCTTATGAGATTTCTTGCTTGCTTCTTTACCAGGCGATTATGGATTTACCTACTGATAATATTCCAATGGCCGGTCGATTCCCCTGCCCAATACGTGCGCCGGGAAAATTTCCCCAACGAACACCAGCGCCGCGCCCGTTACGAATTGGATGACTGGGTCAGCTACACCACCACCCGCAGTTTTTCCTCCATGGCGGTGAGTACCGACTACATTTTCATTGCTACCCGCGATGGCGGCATTCTGCGCTACCAGCTTTACCAGGATTATTGGGATTATCCTTATACCACCAGCAACGGCCTTCCCGATAACCGCATCGAGGACATCGTCTATGACCCCCGGAGCGCTTTTTTATGGGTGAGAACCCCCCGGGACGTCGCTTATTTCGACCCTGCGGCCCGGGAGTGGGTTCGCGAATCGGAAAATCCCGGCTGGATTTACCAGTTTCCCGATTCCGTTCCCCCGGTCAATCCGAATGTGCCCTTCAAAGAAAAATTTTTCGGCCGCAACGCCTTGTTTCAATTACCCACCTACTTCGCCAACGGGATGTATAACATCCAAAATGACTGGCTGTTGATGGACTCCTATTTTCAGGAGTTCCCCTTCACCGGTTACCTGGTGGATCGTTATGACCGCATCTGGTTTTTGATAGAGGGATTTGGCGTCGGGCGCGGGGAAACTTATACCCAGCGGGCGGATTTCTTTGGGATGGGGCTGCCGGATATATCTCCCCTGGCGATGGCCTACCAGGGCGATGATCTCTGGTTCGGGGGCCTCGCTAATGACCGCGGGGGGCGTCCCGGCATTGCCCGCTGGCCTTACGAGCGCCCGGAATGGGATTATTTCCAGGCGCGCCGGATTCCTCACCTGCCCAATGATAACGTGGCCGCCATCCAGGTGGACGGGGACTCGGTCTGGTTTGGCACGGATTACGGGGTCAGTCTCTTCAATGCCGCGAAGAATCTCTGGCGCAACATCGACGAGACCAAAGGGCTGGTCTATAACCAGGTGCGAGACCTGGCGATTATGGGCGATCACCTCTATGCGGCCACGGAGGTTGGCATTGGGAGGATCAACCGCTTTACCGGACTGGCGGAGAAGATCAAAGATGCGCGGTTGATCAATCTTCCCACCTATCGCCTGGCGGCGCAGGGCGATACGGTCTGGGCGGCCACCTTCCGGGGCATTTTCCGCTTCACCGGCGCCCGGCAGGAGTGGGAATTTGTGCCCTCCCGGGCGGCAATTCAGGATTTGGAGGTGACCGCGGTGAGTGTTTTCGGTCATGAAGCCTGGTTTGCTTCCCGCGGGGGAATTATGTGGCTGAATTTGCAGACCGACACCTGGGAGAGTTTTCCCCAGGTGGCCATGGAAATCGCCGGGCCTTACGAGGACATTCTGGCAACTAAAGAAGCGGTTTGGGTGGCCACTCCGGAAGGGCTGCTGAAATACGACCGGGAGCGGGGATATTGGAAATTGTTTACCAGCCGGGATGGATTGTTAGACGACCATTGCCGCCGCCTGCTCCTCGATGGAGATTACCTCTGGATCGTAAACGACGGCGGCGTCACCCAATTTCTCTGGAATAGCCCCTACCGGATTGATTAGGAGTGCGAAACTTCAGCTTTGCCGTCATACAATAGACTTGTTGCGAAATAAAGATTTTGAACCGGTTTGCTCAAAAACCAGCCACGAATCAACACCAATGAACACGAATAAAAACAAACAGTTTCTGAAAAACTCATTCGTGAAAATTCGTGAGCATTCGTGGCTTTTTTCTTATTTCACAACAACTCTAATGAATTCACACCGGCCTCGCTTCAAAAATACTCCGCTGCGTTCCGGTCGATATTATACGGGTTAGCTCGAACCCGGCGTCGGCCAGCAAGCGGCGATATTCCCCCGCCGTGCGCCCGGCGCCGCCGCCCAGCAGCAGCATCTGCAGATCCAAAAAAGCGCTGGCGGGCGCGGGTTCTTCCGGGATCAACCGGCGCTCGATCAGCAGCAACCGCCCCTCCGGCGCAATGGCGCGGCGGCAGTTCGAGAGAATGTGCACGCTTTTCCGGTCGTCCCAATCGCTGATCACCGCGGAGAGAATGACGGCATCTCCGGCGGGAACTTCTTTGAAAAAATCTCCCCCCAGGCAGGCGCAGCGCTCGCTTAGCCCCAATTCCGCCATATATTTTTGCGCTCCTTCCACGGTGATGGGCAGGTCGAAGATCACCCCCCGCGCCTGCGGGTTGGCTTGCAAGATTGCCGCCATCAGGGTTCCGTGCCCGCCGCCGATATCCACAATCGTCTGAAAAGGGCGGAAGTCGTATGCCGCAGCCACCGCCGGGGCCATGCTGGCAATGAAACGCGTCATGCTGTCATTGAACAGCGCCGCCAGGTGCGGATGTTGCTGCAAATGCTCAAAAAAAGAAGCGCCAAAAGCCCGTTTATCAGCGGAACGGCCGGTCGTTACTGTATAGGCCAATTCTCCCCATCCCGGCCAGATCAACTCCACGTTAAAAATGGTTTCGTTGCGGATGCCGCCGGGGGCGTCGCTGCGCAAGTATTCGCCCATGGCCGTCAGGGCGAATTTCCCCGGCTCCGGTTCGTAGAACAGTCCCAGGTATTCCAGGAAGCGCAGCAGGCGGTAGAGCGCCCCGGGGTGCGCGCCTACGGCTTGCGCCAGGGCATCGCTGCTTTGCGACCCCGCGCTCAAATGATCGGCGATGCCGAGTTTGGCGGCCAGGTAAAGCGCCTGGCTCTTCATAAACCCGGTAGCCATGGCATTGAGGGTGGAGAGAATTTCTTGAGGATTTGACGTTGTATCGGCCATATAGCATCCCCTTTCTAATTCTTTAGGGTTCAGGTTCGATTGACGGATTGCGATGATAACTGTAAATGTCAAAGATTTTCTCTCACCGGGGATGTCAAAAGCGTGGCTGCTTTGAAATACCGTTTATCACTGCAAAACGTTATGATCAGTTATTTTCAATACCGTCTAATATCTTACGATCCGCTCTCCCGGGTGGCGGTTCAAATAGCGGCGGATTATCCGTCGCACGTCCTGGTTGTCTTCCCGGAATTGCACCGCCGATTTCAATGCCGCAATATCATCGCCCGCCAGAGCTGGCTCGAAAAAGCCGAATCCCCGGTAAATTCCCTTTTCCACGCCCACCACGGAGCGCTCCTCCTCCCGGCGTCCCGCGCCGATGATCAAAAAATTGGGATGGGTATAATCGAATTGCCCCAGCGCCTGCCGCACCCGGCGGTTGTAAAGTTCCGCCGATTCCAGCCCGATGCAGGCCCCCTGGCAGAGCTTCAGGTGATAGTGGAAGCAAGCGCCCCTGGTCTTATGGAAGTGGCAGAGCTTTTGGCAGAGCCGGTAGCGGCTCATCAGCTTCAGCAAAAATTCTTCCCCTTCCGGGCGATTAACAAAGGAGAGCAGCGCCCGCTCCCCGGCTTGCAGCGGCTCCAAACGCAAATTCACATACCCGTTTTTATCGCTGAAAGAATAAACCCCATAGAGATAGACGGTATTGCGCTGGTCGCGATTGAACGCCGGCTGGCGGGCCTTGATGATATCCGATTCTAACAACAGGGCAATTAGCTCGCTGCCGGTTACTTCATGGCCGATGCCGGCAATCCGCTCTTTCATTTTTCGCGCAAACTGGGAGGTCAGGTCGTCGGAAAAATGCCCCAGCACCCGTTTGCGGATGTTGGCGCTCTTTCCCACGTAAATCAACCTTCCCTCTCGGTCATAGAAAAAATATACCCCGGCCGCTTCCGGCAGGGCGGCAACCTGCCCCGGCATGATTCCGGGGGGCAAAAAGGTCTCCCGGGCTTCTTTGGCAATGGGAACGGCGAAAATCGCCTCTTTCCCGCGTGATTGCAGCACTTCGAACAGCCGCAAGGTTGCCCGGGCATCGTTCATGGCGCGGTGGCCGTTCGAGAGGGGGATTTTTAAATGCCCGCAGAGGCAGGGGAGGGTGTAAGTGGGTAACCCCGGTAGTAGTTTGCGGCTCAGGCGCAGCGTGCACAAGAGGCGGCGATGAAAATGGTAGCCCAGGGCGCGAAAAGCCTGCCGCAGGAAGGAGTAATCGAAGCGGGCGTTGTGCGCCACCAGAATTTTATTCTCGGTCAGCTCGACGATCCGGCGGGCGATCTGGTAGAATTTGGGCGCATCTTGCAACATTTCGTTAGTAATGCCGCTGATGCGGGTAATTCCCGGGGGCAGGCGCATTTCCGGGTTGAGCAGGGTGGAATAGGATTCGACCACCTGCCCGCCCTCGTAGAGCAGGATGGCGATCTCGATGATGCGGTCATGTACCGGGCTTAGCCCGGTGGTTTCGATATCGACAATCGCGTACATATCAACCCGGCTAATTGCCAACCCGATAATTTAATAATTCGGTAGTCCTAAACGATTAATGCTGTTTAAAAAAGTGCATGGTGTCATTCCCACGAAGCTTGTCCCCGTGAATACGGGGAGTGGGAATCCATAAACTCAGTAGAAATAGTGGATTCCCGCTTTCGCGGGAATGACAAAATGGGTGGTCGAAGAGCA
>WYBG01000014.1 GCA_011526015.1 Deltaproteobacteria bacterium
AGAAGTTTTTGGGTTTTACTGCGGGTAAAGATGAATGTATATTCAAGATAGTTTTGTTCGTGCTGTAAAAAGTTAGGGAGGGAGAAGGATTTCTGTCAAGAGAAGAGATTTTTAGAGACCGGAGGCGCTATGGCAAAATCCCGTTACGTTTGTTCGGTTTTTTTGATCTGGTTATCAACGATCCTTACCGCGCCGGCAGGCGATTGGACCACCGTGGGCGGCAACAATCAGCGCAACGGCCAGTCCGATGAAACCGGCCCGGCTACGAACCAGTTGCTGTGGAGCAAGCCCAGCCTGAATTCCGTCTGGGGAAACCAGGTCTATACCTGGGGGGACAAACTGGTCACCACCCGCTACACCTCGCTTTCGCCGCTGCGCGCTCCCCTGGCCTGCCACAATCTCTACACCGGCGACACCCTGTGGACCCGCAACTACGCGCCCAACGGGGTCATGATCGTGATGGGTTTCCATAACGATCAAATCTACGCCCGGAATTTCCAGCAGGGCGGGGCAGACAGCATTTACGCCATCAACCCGGCAGACGGAGCGGTGATCTGGAAATCGGATTTCACCGTGGAGCGGGGAATTATCTGGAGCGCGGTATTCGCCGGTAACGGCGATCTGATCGTGCCCGGCAGCGGAAGCCTGAGCATCATGCGCATCGATCACGCTGACGGGGATACGGTGTGGACCCTCACCCGCACTATTCCCAACACCGGCGCGGAGTCCATGTGCGCCATCGGGAACACCCTCTACGCCTGGGAAGGGGCGATCAACACTCCCAAACGGCTCATGGCCATCGACATCAATAGCGGGGCGGTAAAATATTATTCACCGGCTTTGCCCGGCGACGGCGACCAGGAAATCACCTTCTCCCTGGGGCCGGACGGGGTGATCTACTGCGCCCGCGACGGGGGATTGATCTATGCCCTGGAAGACAACGGCAGCGCCCTGGAGATTCGCTGGAGCGCACCCCCGCGCGGAACGATCGGAACTTACGCGCAGTTTGGAGTCGGGCCGGATAACAGCGTTTACATTCCCATGGGGAAACGGCTCTATCGTTTAGACGCCCTCACCGGCGCGGCGCTGGATTCCTCGGTAGAAGTGATCGGCAGCGGGGTTGCCAACGGGCGCATGGCCATTGGCGCGGACGGTATGGTCTATTTCGGAAACGGGGCATCGGAGCCGGCCCAGGGGAAGTATTTTATGTTCTCGCCGGATTTGCAGGAGGTTTTCTGGAGCCAGAATGTTTCCTTTAATTATTACAGCGGCCCCGCGTTAGGCCGGGACGGTATCCTGGTGTTCGGCGGGAGCGGCGCCACTCTATACGCTTATCAAACCCCCACGGCCATTTCCCCCCAACCCGCGGCGCTTGTGGAAGGATTTTCCCTGGCGCAAAACTATCCCAATCCTTTCAACCCGGTTACCACCATCCCTTTTACCCTCCCGAAGGCAGCGAACGTCACCCTGGTGATCTATAATTCTGCCGGGCAGCCCATTCGCACCCTGGTCTCCGGTAACCTCTCCGCCGGCCGGCATCTCCTGCAATGGGATGGAACCGATGGCGCCGGCAAACCGGTCGCCAGCGGCGTTTATCTGTATCGGCTAAAAGCGGATAATTTTAAAGAGGCTCGAAAAATGACGCTGGTGCAATGAACGTTGCGCACCGGCAATCACTTGAGAGGAAAACCCATGCGACCCGTAAAATTGGGCATCATCGGCTGCGGCATTGCAGCCAGAAAACTGCACTGGCCGGCCCTGCAACAGATGGCAGACAAATTTGAGATCACAGCGGTGTGCAACCATACCGAAGCGAAGGCCATATCCTTTGCCGAATTGGCCGGCGGGGTTCCCTATGTGCTGGACTACCGGGAACTGTTGAAACGGGAAGACCTGGAAGCGGTGGATATCATTTTACCGATTCACCTGAATTACCCGGCCACCCGCGCGGCGCTGGAAGCCGGGAAGCACGTCATGGTCGAAAAACCGCTGGCGGCGAACCTGCGCCAGGCCCGGCAGATGTTAGCATTGGAGGGGCGTTATCCCGGGGTAAAATTACTGGCGGAGAATTTCCGCTACCGGCCCCTGTTTGCCCGGCTAAAGCAATTGATTGACGAAGGTCGCATCGGCGCGCCCTACGGGGTTATCTGGAACATCTTTCTGCACGTCGATGCAAAATACAACCCCTATGCGCGGACCGAATGGCGGATTCATCACCAATACCCGGGCGGGTTCGTTACCGACGGGGGAGTGCATAATGTCGCTGCCTTAAGGCTTCTGTTCGGAGAAATCGTCTCCGGGCAGGCCATCGCCCGCTCCATCAACCCGGCCATCGGGGAGGTGGACCTGTTTTGGATGGCCTTTTCCACGGATCGCGGGGTTAGCGGGCAGCTCAACCTGCACTACAGCGCCGTCGGGTATGCCGACGACAGCCTCTACGTGCTGGGAGATCGCGGAAGCCTGGTGGTGAAGAGCGGGGAAATCGCAGTAAAACATGACGGATTTGTAGAGCAACGTGAGAAAATCCCCGATGATAATGGTTTCTATCAGCAATTCGCGGATTTTTACCGCGCCATCCGGGAAGGGAAACCGGTGAAGAACACCTTTCAGGAAGGCTACCGCGACCTGAAAACGATCCTTGCGGCCCTGAAATCCGCCCGCAAGGGGAGAAAATTTATCCTAAGCGAGGAAAAGAGATGAAGGAAAAAGGAAAAAGTAAAAAGGTGATGGTACGCAGGTTTAAGAAATTAGCCACAGAGCCACAAAGGGCACAGAGAAAATCAAATATTCAGTGAGAATCGGA
>WYBG01000142.1 GCA_011526015.1 Deltaproteobacteria bacterium
ATAAATATCGAAATCCGTGAGGCTCATCAGCAGCGCCGCGCCCACCGGCAGGAAAAAGAAGATTAACAGCGTTGCCAGGGCGGGAGCCAGGAAAAAAAAGGGCGTATAAAGATTCTTATTCATTTTGATCGTTACTCTTCAGCGGAAGTGATCAAATTGTTGGAAATAAGCCAGCGCCGTTTTTCCAGGATGCGATCGACGTCCCGGTTCAGTTGGGTAATCGCTTCATCGAGAGTAACCTGCTCATAAACCGCTTTTTCCAGGTGCTCCTGTATCTTCACCGCGATCTGTTCCCATTCCGGGATGGGAGGGGTCGGCTGCACGGCTTCCAACTGTTGGAAAAACGCCCTTGCCTCCGGGTCATTGCGCAGCTCCGGGGCTTCCCAGGCCCGGCGAACCGCGGGAAGGTCGCGGGTGATGCGGAAGAATTCCACCTGGGTTTCCGCGGTTGCTAAAAACTCAATGAACCGCCAGGCCGCCCCGGGGTAGGGTGAGTTTTTGAAAATCACCAGGCTGGCGCCCCCGGCCACGGAGTTCCGGTTGAGCGCCCGGGGCATGGGAGCGGTGCTCCATTTTCCCTCGATTTCCGGGGATCGTTTGCGGATCTCATTGACGTTCCAGGGGCCGGTAATGGTCATGGCAAAGGTGGCGCTGGCAAATCCCTGGTAGATATTGACGAACTCGGTCATGGTGCGGGGAGCCAGCCCTTCCCGGAAAAAATCGAGATAGAACTTCAAAGCTTCCCGGTTGGCAGGTTCATCGAAAGCTCCGTAGCAGTAATTATCGCGCAGTAATTTTCCCCCGTTGCTCATCATCAAAATTGCCGGCACCTGCCAGTCGTTATAGATCAAGGAAAAGAAGTTGGCGTAGCGGGTTTCGCCGTTGGCGGCGGCCGCTTTGATCTTTTGGGAGATTTCCAGCCACTCTGCCCAGGTTTGGGGGGGGTGGGGATAACCCAGCGCCTCCAATACATCCTTCCGGTAAAACAGTACCCGGGTATCCACGTACCAGGGAACGCCCAGCACCTTCCCGTTGATCATATTGGTGTTCCAAATGCCCTCGAAAAATGCCTCCGGATGAATAACCTCCGAACCGGCGATCAGCGAGTCCAGGAGGTAGAGCGCGTCCAGCGCCTGGAATTCCGGTATCCAGGTGTTGCCAAGCTGGCAGAGGTCCGGGGTGGAATTGCCGGCAAAAGCGGTGAGCAGTTTTTCGTGCGCAGCGCCCCAGGGGATTGCCTGCACCTTGACCCGGATTCCCGGGTTCAGGCGTTCAAATTGGGGAAGCAGGGATTTAATATGTTCACCTTCCGCGCCCATGGCCCAGAAAGTGATTTCAACCGGCTGGCTGCCGGATTTGTGGCAGGATAAAAAAAAGAGCGGCAGGATGCTAATGATACAACGGGAAATAATTCTGGATATTGAGGCGCCGCCGTGCATAATTCCCCGCCTGATTTAGCGACCGGACATTGTCAAGAATGTAAACGTTTACATCGCGAATTTAGAGCCGGGGCGCAAATTTGTCAAGGGTTTAGAAATATATCCTGCCTGGCGAGAGCCTGGGAGGGTAATGCGGAGCAGGGTTTTTGGGGCAGGCGTCATGCGTGAAACGTATTCCGTAGTGCGTATTCCGTTTTTATTACGCATTACGTTTTACGTAATACGTCACTGCTTCACCGCGTCTTGAAATCCACCGCCGGAACGGTCTGCACGTTCACCTGGTTCATGTCGATGTATTTCTGCAATACTGTCTGCACTTCTTCCTTGGCGGAGAAATAGATGATCTGCCAGCCGCGCCGGGCAAACTCCAACAAAACCTCCAACTGCCGCTTCAGGCGCTGGCGGTCGGATTTCAAAAATGGGTCATCGAGAATAAAAAATCCCTTTTCATTTCGCAGCAGTTTTTCCGCCAGGGCCAGGCGAACCACGAAATAAAGCTGGTCATAAGCCCCGCTGGAAAGCCAGGCGGCCGGGAGAACCTTGCCGTCGCGCCGCTTGATGCGGATGCCGGCGGCGTGGGATTCGTAGGAAACCGCGGGGTAAAGCCCCTCGGTAATCTCTTTGAACATCCGCGAAACATTGCTCTTTTCCCCAAACAGCACCGACACTTTTTGCCGTTCTTCCCGTTCCACCTCCTCGAAAATCTCCACCGCGGCGCGGGCGGTGCGCTGGCGGGCGCCAACCTCGTTCAGAAACTGCTGCAAATCCTCCATTAAGCGTTCCAGGTCCGGCAAGGTGCGGCAGGGCAGCATTTCGTCCTCGCCCGGCAGGGTGGCTTCCCGGGCCCGGCGCTCGAAATCCGCCAGCCGCTCGCGCACTTCCCGGGTCTGCCGTTGCATTCTTTCGACTTCTTCTTTGATTTGCTGCTGCTCGGCCTTCTTCTTCTCCAGGGTTTTTTCGTTGAACTGGAGGTTGGGGGCCACCGCCTGGTATTCCTTCAAATCCTGGATTTCCGCCTGCCAGTGCTGAATCCACTCCGCCACCGCCTCTCCCTTCATCCCGAAAAGGCTCTTCAAAGTGGCCATGGATTCCTTGATTTTC
>WYBG01000143.1 GCA_011526015.1 Deltaproteobacteria bacterium
GCGTCTTCCTGGCTGGAGCACATCGCTCCCACTGCGGCATAGAGCACCGAAAACTGGAAATAACCGATCAAGAAAAAAAGAATAAAATAAACGAAAGTCAACGGCGATATGGCCACGTAATTCAGCAAATGCGGGGCGGACACCGCCGCATACCCGAATACCAGCAGGCCCAATACTCCCCAGGCCAGGTATTGCGCCAATCCCACGCTTCCCACCCCGAACAATTTTCCCATCATGAGTTGGAACGAATTACCGGAAGAGAGCAGGACCTCCAGGATGCGGGAGGTTTTTTCTTCCAGCACGCCCCGCATTACCGCGGCCCCGTAAACGATTATGGTAGTGTAAAGGATCATCAGAAAGGTAAAGGTTACCGTCCACACCTCATCGAATCCTTTTTCGCTCTCTTTGCCCCCGGAAATTTGAACGGTTTTGAGCCCGATCCTGCGGGTGAAGTTTTCAATCTCGCCGGGGTCGAGGCCGGCGCGCTGCAAGCGGATTTTATTGACCACGGCGTTGATCCGCTGCTGCGCCAGGCGCAAAAAATCGGCCTGGCCCAGGGAAGCGGTAACCGCGGTGATGTCGCCCTTCTCGAAAATGTCTTCCGGAATAATGATGAGCGCATCCGTAGCGCCTTCTTCAACGGCGCGGTGAAAAATTTCTTTGTCGGCTTCGTAAATTTCGCTGCGCAGCGGGGTCACCAGGTAACGGAGCTGCCCGTTGGAGAGGGTATCATTGAAAATTTCGGAAAATTTCCCTGCCAGCTCCCCGGAGCGGTCGATCACCTGCACCACGGTGGGTCGGTCTTCCGAATAGAGCTGGAAAAGCGCCGGCATGAAAATGATGCCGATGAGAATTACCGGCATCAATATGGTGCTGATCCAGAATCCTTTAGTGAGAACCCTGGTTTTGAATTCGCGTTTTATCAGCGACAACGTTTTGCTCATAAGGCAGTTCTCCCGGGATCAGGATTTCTCCACCACGTCAATAAAAATTTCATTCAGAGGGGTTTCCGCGGTCTCAAAACGGCGCACTTCCAGGTTGCCAGCGGCCAGTAGTTTGAACAATTCCCCCGGCGCGGCCCCATCCTGCAGGCGTATTTCCATGGAATTTCCATAGTCGTTTATCGACTTCACCGGCGGCAAGGCGCGGAGGTATTCGGCGTTGCCGCTATATTCTACGATCACCAGATTGTGGCCATAGCGGCGCTTAATGTCGCGCAGGTTCCCCTGCAGAACCGCCTTTCCTTTGTTGATGAGGCAAATTTCATCGCAGAGCTTTTCGGCCTGCTCCATCAAGTGGGTGGAGAGGATGATGGTTTTGCCGGCCTGCTTGAGACCCAGCAGAATATCCTTCAGAAATTTGGTGTTCAGCGGGTCCAGGCCGGAAAACGGCTCATCCACGATGAGCAATTCCGGCGCGTGAACGATGGTGGCGATAAACTGCACCTTTTGCTGCAAGCCCTTGGAAAGCTCCTGCACTTTCTTTTGCGCGCGGTCGGCCAGCTCGAATCTTTCCAGCCATTGCAGGGCCTGCTTTTTTGCCTCCCCGGGTTCGATGCCCTTCATCTCTCCCAGGAACTGCAAGTGGTCGATGACTTTCATTTTAGGATAGAGGCCGCGCTCTTCCGGCAAATAGCCGATCCGGTTTTTGTGTTCCTCCCGGAAAGGTTCCCCAAACAGGTGAATGCCGCCGGAATCGGGGAGAATAATGTTCATGATCATCCGCATGGTGGTGGTCTTCCCGGCTCCGTTGGGCCCTAACAGACCGAACACGCTGCCCGGGCGGATGGTGAAGGACACATTATCCACCGCTCTGAAACTGTTAAAAGATTTGGATATATTCTCCGCAACAACCGTGTTCATGGTTCGCTCCGAATTTTTTGGCCACGCCGGCAACAGTCCCATCCCGCTGCCGAACGCGGCTCCCATAATAGCACTACCGGCTCAAACAAACAAGGGTTTCATGCGAAATAATTCTACCCTCTTTCATAAACCAGTTGAGTTATTCCCTGCCCCGCCGTACATTGATATTGCTCAAAAACTTAACCGGTTAGCGGCCATGAAGCTCCTGCGGGTATTTACTGGCGCCATTCGAAACGGCGATTTTGGAGCGGGCGATTCCAATACCCGCCTTCCCGGGGTGAAAAATACCCGCAAGATCTCCCCCTCTCCCCGGTCGAACCGTTCCTCCCCGCTGCAATTCTCGATCACTCCTTTATCGAAAAACTTTGCCGCGCGCCTTTAGTGATTTTTTTGCTGCGAAGCCGGGGCTCGAGAGGGCGATTACACTCCCCGGTTGCGGGATTGGCAGGGGAAGAGTTTCCGGCCGGCGCGACTGTCGAGGCGTCCTATGGACAGTCTTCAAGAACACACGGATAATCCTGCCACGGTAGTGGAACAGCGCGAGACGCTTGCCCGGGCGGCCCGCTCCATCGCCTCTCAGTTCGAGGTGATGATGGGCCGGGCCGAACAGGTGCAGGCGGACTGCGACCGCCTCCGCCAATTTCTTTCCGATCCCCCCACCGCTTCTGAAATGGAAGTTTTGCAGCCGTTGCCGCCCCTGCTGCGCAAACGCAGCGGTGCCATTGCGGAAACGCTGTTCGCCTTCCTGCAAGAAATCGCTTCGAGCAGTAATGCCCCCTGGCCGCTGTTGGAAGGAATGCTCGCCGCTCGCGACCCTCAACTCATTCAACGCGCCCTGAAATTAACCGCGGAGTTCGCGGAAACCGGCGCCCTGGAGGTCGATCGCCCGGCGCTGCGTTTCCTGGCGGAGCGGATGGAGGCGGAAAATTCCCCCTTGATCGAGCCGGGCAACCTGGAAATAATCGCCCGCATCGTGCACCATTTTGAGGAACCCCCGGAGGGACAGGCCGCAAAGGGGCAGGCAGCCATCAACGGTCGGCAACCCGCAACCGCCGACGGACAACCCCCAACCGGCTACCTTCAGCCGCTGGCGGCGCTCTATCTCCACGAAACGGAGGGCGGCATCCGCCGCCTGGCCGCCCGCTTGTTGGACCGGGGCGGCGAAACCGTCTCCCCCGAAGTCGCCCGGCAGTTGTTGGGAGCGGAAGCGCAGGCGTTCCTGGCTCCGTACCTGGCCTACACTCGCGCCACTCACCTGGATTTGCTCTACCTGGCCCCCCTGCCCGGAACGCCGCCCCCGGCGCTGGCCTCGCTCCGCCGGGCGGAGGCGCTTTGCGGTGAAATCCTCTTGCGGGAAGTGTTTGCCGAATTGGGATGGCCGCGGGTGAACTTAGGCCTCCGGGCGCAGCGCTACCTCGGGGTTAGCGTGAGCGGTTCCCTGCCCCTGATGGTCTCCCCGGCGGAAGCGCAATTGTTCGAACAATGTGGGGAGACCCGCCGCGCCAGCGAGGCGATCCTGTTTTTTGCCCACGGCGGAATGCCCGGGGATGCGCAAGAGGGCGCGGGAGATTCCGACCTGGTCACCCGCTTCCGCAATTACAACCTCACCCACGCCGCGGTGCTGGCGGACATCTTAGACGTCGCCCCGCTCGACCGGGAAAAAGTGCAGCGCATTCTCTCCCGCATGGATCGCATCGTGGAGGATTTCTGCGCCATTTTTGCCTCCCACACCGATGAGTGCGCCATTTTACCGGGCCTCTACCGGGATTTAAAGCAAAAAATCCTGCTCGAGTTGGAAAAAGAACCCGATCATCCCCAACTCTCCGCAGAGCTGACCCGCCTGGCACAGATGTTCGAAGATCCCCGCTCCCTGGGCCAGGTACGTACCCTGCACGGATTGAAGCGCTACCTGCATCAAAGGGGATTGCGCCTGGGATTCCGCCTGGTAGAAGCCGGCCGGGCGCCGAATCGCACCGTGGACCTGGTGCTGGCCTCCCCCAAAAAAGTGCTCGCGGTAATCAAAAGCATTCGCTATACCGACTTCGAAAATTCCGCGCCGGAAGGCGGGGACCTCACCCAAATTCCATATCCCGTGGAAGTGGCTGCGGAAGGCTTCTCCCGGCAGCTTTTTTACGGCCAGGAGAGTTTCCCCCGGCTCGACGTCTTCTGCTACGGCAACGAGGTGCACTATTACCTCTCTTTCCGCAACCACCCCGCCTTCCTGCGCATCGACTACGCCCCGCCGTTGCAAGGGGGCATGATCGACCTGGAATACTTCGGGGTGAGTAATTACGAGCTGGATACGCATCCCAACCGTTCCTTAGACTTCATCCGGCTCTTTTTTCAGCGCCTGGAATTCGATATCCGCATCGAGGGAACCCGCATCCATGCCCGTTATGACAAAGAACGGGCGCTGGACCTGGCAAATCTCTGCGAAAAAGCGGAAGCGATCTTCCGGCTGGCGCCTTATTTCATGGAAATTGATTGGGTAATCGGTTCCCTGAAATTAGAGCCTGAAGCGCGACGGATTGTGGCCGAAAATTGGGCGGAAGCATTTTCCCGCTGGGGAGTTCTGCCCCTGCCCCTCCTGCTCACCGAAGACCGCCAGGGAATCGTCGAAACCCTGCAAACCGGCCCGCTAAGAGAGCAGGTCATCACCTGGAGCGGGCAGGCTCCTTACCGCGATCGCTTCAGTATTCCTCCGCCGGCGGATTTTTTCGCCAAATTATATGCGACGCTGGATGATCTGGAGCTGGATATTCTCCCCGCAATCGAAGAAGAATCGCGGCATTTTCTGGGGCAGCACCGCCTGGAGCGCCGATTGCTCTCGCCCCTGCACGAAGCGCTCGGGCGGGGAGAAATCATCGAATGCCCGGAAGGATTTCGCCGCGCCTCCCCGGAAGTATTTCAACGCGACCATGAAGTGGAACGCTTTGCCGAAATCCTGGCCGCGGACGATGAGACGCTGGCCTCCGCCGCCCTGCTCGCCCGCCTCGTCGCCCCCCTGGAAAGAACCCTGGAATTCCATACCACCGGAAGCGTGGAAGGGCTGGAGGTTCAGGCCGCCCGCCTGCCGCTGCGGGGAGAAACCATCGGGCTTTTCGTGCTCCGCGGTCCCAAAGGAATCATTCGGCTGGCTTTTTTCGCACGCGGGGAAGTGTTATTCCGCCGCCGCGAAGATCCCCTTACCGGCCGGGTCGATCCCTCGTTCTCCTGGAGATCTAACGGAAGCTGCGACGCCGTAGAAATGGCCTCCCTGCTGCGCGGGAATAATTATTCCGTTCCGGCGCAGCGCCTCTCTGCGGAAGATCTCCTGGAAGAAGTGCAGCGCATCCGCGAGAGCCTCCGGGGAGCCAAACCGTTGCGCCGCGCCGCTCCCCTCCCGGGGGAAAGAATCCTTTCCGGGCTGAGAGCATCCCCCGGGCAGGCGGTGGGAAGGGCGCTGTTCCGCACCATCGGAAGGACCCCGGATGATTTCGACGGCGCGGTGCTGGTAGCGGCCTCGGTGCGCCCGGAGGACAACACCTTTCTCTACCACGCCGCGGCCATCGTTTCCACCGGCGGGGGCATCCTCAGCCACGCGGGATTGATCGCCGCCCAGTTCCATAAACCGGCGCTGATCA
>WYBG01000144.1 GCA_011526015.1 Deltaproteobacteria bacterium
TCGGCCGTATTTCTGATTATCCCTATCAGCAGATCACCGATCTGCTACCAGCCAACTGGAAAACAAAATTCAAAAAATAATCCGCCGCCGGGAATTCGTCAAGGTGTAGTTCACCGAGCGGATACCTCAGACAAGACAAATCATCGCCTTTCATGTGGGTGGCAGAGACCGGGATAGTGCCCGAAAACTCTGGGAAAAAATCCCGGATTTCTTTAAGCAAAATGGCACTTTCTATACAGACAATTGGGATGCCTATGTTGGGGTCATCCCATTTAAACAACACAAGTTTGTCGATAAACAATCAGGCAAAACCGCCTATATCGAACGCTTCAATTGTACCATGAGACAGCGTATTTCTCGATTAGTGAGAAAGGCGCTGTCGTTCTCTAAAAAGTTAGAAAACCATATCGGAGCTATTAAATATTTTATCTGCTATTACAATGCAGCATTAAACGTTTAGGACTACCAAACTTTCTAAATTTAGAAACTTGTTTCTATACTTAGAAACATGAACAACCGTCGCCTTTCTACCGGTAGAAACATTTTTGTTTCTAAACTTAGACATTTTGGATTTCTAAATATAGAAACTTCTCCCGATCCGGTATCCGAACCTTTCATCCTGATTCTGAATTTTGCAAATCAACTACTCTTATACGGTTACTGCGGGTGAATGCCGATCTATGATAAAGATACTTTTGTTTTCACTGGTTGGCAGAATCTAATGAGGAAAAAGAATTTTTTCAAGAGGAGAGATTTTTTATAAGCGATTTAGCGGCGGAAAATTGTCCTTGCAAACCGCGGATTTTCCCAAAAACTACCGGATGTTTTCTCCAAAACTACCGGATGTTTCTCCCAAATCTCCCGGATGTTTTTTCCAAAACTCCCGGATGTTTTGGCCGGGTTTTCCGTATCTCCCGTTCAGTCGCTGCACAAAAGAAATTTTATGGCCGGGCGGGAAGGATTTTCCTGCCGCCCGGCCTGTTCGGAAGAAGAGCTTCGCCGACTCTAAGATTCCCTGCGCACCAGCGTCACGGTTTCCATGCTCCGGTTTAGTTTGGCCTTGGAGCGGATGCGCACCCGCTTTTTGGTGATGTTGACCGCGGCGGAGAAGGTTTCCGGGGAATCCGCACCGGGGCCGCTCACCTGGGGATAAATATCGCAGATGCACCCAACTCCGCTTACCCCATGCCCTTCACCCCAGCAGGTCCTCCAGCGCCGGCCCTAACTCCGGAAAAAGAAATTGATACCCCGCCTCGCGCAGCCGTTTCGGGGTTACCCGCTGGCTGACTAACAGGGTCTGGCCGGCCATTTCGCTTCCGAAAACTACCCGCAACGCCGGGGACGGGATGGGCGTCCACCAGGGGCGCTTCAGGGTTTTGCCGAACGCTTTGGCGAATTCGGACATGCGCACCGGCTGCGGAGCAGCCAGGTTGAACACGCCCTTCAGTTTCTCCTGCGCCATCAAAAAGCGGATAACGTTGCTGACGTCGGCGATGTGAATCCAGGAGAGCCACTGCCTGCCGCTGCCCGGCGCGCCGCCGACAAAGAGTTTAAAGGGCAGGAGCATCTTTCCGATCATCCCCTCTCCCCTGCCTAACACCACCCCGGTTCGCAAATAGATCGTGCGCACGCCTTCCCGGTGCACTTCTTGAACGGATTCTTCCCACTGCTCCACCACCTGCGCCAGGAATCCTGCCCCCGCGTCGGAATACTCATTCAGGGTTTCCTCGCCCCGGGAGCCGTAATAACCGACGCCGGAGGCCTGAAACAGTATTTTGGGCTTCTGCTTTGCCTGCCGGATCGCTTCCGTCACGGCCTTTCCGGCGTTGACCCGGCTCTCGATGATCCGGCGCTTGAAACTCTCCGTCCAACGGCCGCCGGTCAGGTTCTCCCCGGCCAGGTTGATCACCGCTTCCGCGCCGTCCACCAGGGCGCCCCACTCCTCCACGGTTCGCCCGTCCCAGGCCATGCACTTCGCCGCTTCGCCCAAAACGGAGCGAGCTTTGCGGGGATCCCGGCTAAGGGCGATCACCTCG
This sequence comes from Deltaproteobacteria bacterium, assembly GCA_011526015.1. Lineage (GTDB taxonomy): Bacteria > Calditrichota > Calditrichia > RBG-13-44-9 > J075 > JABWBP01. The sequence continues at coordinate 2,037 of WYBG01000144.1, forward strand.
TAGCCGGCGCCTGCCAACTCTTTACACAGATAGGTTCCGATAAAACCGGTCGCCCCGGTAATAACCACGCGCATGGGTAACCGCTCCTTATTTGAACAGTAGCTTCATGTAGGTCGAAGGGCGCAGCAATTCCCGTTTGCTCACTCTCCCCGCGATCATCGCCGAAATCCAGTCGGCGACCTCCCGGCGCTTCCCGGCGCGGTGAACCACTAAGTTCACCAGCGGGGTAAAGCGGGCGGTTTTTTGCAAATTATAGGCGAGATTCAGCTCTCCCCCTAAGGTTTTCCACAGCCGCCGGGCGTAAACGCTCAAAGCGCCGCCGCTGTAGTCTTTCCCCGGCCCGATTTCCGCCAGGGTTTCCGCGGCGATTTTCCCGGAGCACATGGCGTTTCCGATCCCCTCCCCGGTGAAAGGATCGATCAGCCCGGCGGCGTCGCCGATCAGCATGAATCCATCCCCGTGAATCTGCCGCCGTTTGCTGCCCACCGGCAGGTTCCATCCCTGGATATCTCCCAATAACTGCGCATTTGCAAAGCGCTCCCGGAACCCCGGGGATTCGGCGGCGGCGATATGGACGGAACGCAGCCGCGCTCCTTTCTTTTTCAGTTCGCTATGCACCATGCCTAACCCGACGTTCGCCATGCCGTTCTCCAGGGGAAAAATCCAGAAATACCCGGGAAGCACTTCTTTGATGTAATGAAGCTCGATGGCGTCCTCCAGGCCGGTAACCCCGCGGTAGTACGCCCGGGTGGCCACTAACAGGTGCTCGGGATCATGCTCGTACAACCCGCATTTACGCGCCACGATGGAGTTGAACCCATCCGCTCCGATCACCGTTTTGGCGCTGAATTCCTTTTCCTCCCCGCTGTCCAGCCGCCCCTGCACCCCTTTTACCAGGCCGTTGGGCTTGATGACGTCTTCGACCGTAAAACCTTCCAGGGTTTCCACTTTTTGCTTAGCAGCCTGGAAGAGAATGTTGTCATACACCATCCGCCGGCAAACGTACCCGCTGGAGATGCCATAAAAAGAATCGGGAATGAGCTTGATCTTCACCGATTTGCGGTTCGGGGAAGAAAAAACAATGTGGTTTACTTTCACCTGGGGGGAATTCTCCAGCGCCTCGATAAGTCCCAATTCCCGGAGATACACGATGCTTTTGCCGGAGATGGCGTCGCCGCAGATCTTATCGCGCGGGAAATGCTTCTTGTCAACTAACAGAACCTTCAAGCCCTTACGCTCGGCGTACAGCGCGGCGGTCGCCCCGCCGGGACCTCCGCCGACAATGATCACATCATATTCCATGCGTTATAAGCCTCCTCGAACAACGCGTTTGTAGAAGTTGCAACTTCTTACTCAATGTCGTTTAGTTAAGGGCTTTGAGAATACAATTCACTATTCTGAGTTCACTGTTCACCATTCACCATTGCTGTTATTTCGCAAGTTATGACAGCGGCTCGATAATTGTGAATAGAGAATGGTGAATAGTGAATGTTTAACTAAACGACATTGACTTCTCACTTGCAACTTCTCACTCCTACACCTCCAACCCAAATAAGCGGGCAAAATATACTCGTACCCGGCGCTAAATTGCAATAGGGTTGAAAATAAAACGAATTCTGTTATATTTGGGGGGCATGATCGGCGGCATGAATGAAGTCTGATTGCTTAATGGTTGAATTATTGGTAGTCCTAAACAGGTAATGCTGCTATGCTCTTCGACCACCCATTTTGTCATTCCCGCGAAAGCGGGAATCCACTATTTCTACTGAGTTTATGGATTCCCACTCCCCGTATTCACGGGGACAA
>WYBG01000145.1 GCA_011526015.1 Deltaproteobacteria bacterium
CCCAATACCTGGTTGAGCAGCAGGGTTACGAAAAACATTCGCTCGGAATCGGATAAATGCGCAATGGAGAAGATCGACGTGCGCGGTTTGCCGCTCGCGGTATAGAGCATCCGGTCGATGTCCAGCGCCTCTCCCTCCATCCAGGTTTTGAATCCCGGGGCGGCCAGCAGGTTATTCAGGGTCATGGAGAGTTTGAATCGCTCCGTGGCAGGATAAAACGATTCGACGTCGAATACCCCGATACGGGTGACCGGCGGGGTTTGGATCATGCGGATCAATTCGCCTAAATCCAGGTCTTTGCCGGCCATCCAGGAGTGCTCGATAACGTTGGAAAGCAGGATGTGCTCCCGGCTTTGCAGCGGATCGGCCTTGATGCCTAACAGTTCCAGCAGGCCGGAAGCGGTGGTCTGGACGCGCTCCCGCAGCAGATCCAAATCCTCCATCGCTTTGGCAGAGGGCGCGGCGAAAGATTGCACAATCGAAACCGGCAGCCCGGCGCTGCTCCCGGGGGTGTAAATAGCGAAATCCGCCGCCTGTTTGAAGAGGCGGATGCGCTCGCTGTCCTGGTCCCATTCCCCCAGTCCCTTTTTCCACAATTCCGCCTGCTCCCGGGCGAATTCCTCCGCGGAAACGCCCTTCTGGCGCGCCTCGTCGGTATTGATCCAGGGGAGGAAATCATCCGGGCGCAGATCCGGGAAGGCCAGCAGCAGATTCCCCAAATCTCCCTTCGGATCGATAATAATCGCCGGAATATTGTCGATGGCCGCTTCTTCCAACAGGCCGATGCACAACCCGGTCTTGCCGCTGCCGGTCATGCCCACGCACATGGCGTGGGTGCAGAGGTCTTTCGATTCATAGAGCAGGTATTCCGGGCTTAATTCGCCGCTTTTGGGGTCAGCTTTCTTCCCAAGATAAAACACCCCCAATTTTTCAAATGCTGGCATGGAAATATTCCTCGCAAATTTTGTGGTTAGGTCCTCTATTTTATTAGCATGATTCAAAACTTCCGGTTAGACCCAAGTACGAAACCTATTGCCGGGTCAATTATACACAATTCCCGGCCTCCAATCAATAGTGGAATGGCCGCGGTAAACCATTGCGCTGAAAAATCTCGCCATCTATTGATTGTTTCAGCGAAGTTCGCTAAGTTGAGCCATTGTTTTCAGGAAAAAACGGTCTGCAGGATGCAAGCCGCTCTGACAAGAGGAAGTTCTCAATTTTGCAAGCGCATTTGGGGGCGCGCTCAATCAAAATCCCCCTGAATATTCTTCACTCACAAAAGCAGGAGGAGTATGATATGTTACAGCAATTTGCGAAGTACGGCGGCTCTATCCAGGCAATTCTGGGCCTGCTGGGCAATGTTGGCGCGGTCGGCGGCGCCCTGGGCGCTACCACCGGCGGAAATATTTTCAACATTCTGTCCGGGGCTGCGCTCAGCTACCTGGGATTCAAAGGCTCCGAGAGCGGCCAGCGCAACGGTGCGCTGGGCATCGGCGGGGTGAATGCTATCGTCGGCCTGCTGGGCGCTTTTGGGATGAATACCATCGCGGGAATCCCCCTCACGGGAGATAAAATTTCCTGGATCATCAACCTCGCCATTGGCGCCTGGGGTCTCATCGCCGGCTTTATGAAAAAGAAAGCATAAACCCATAACCCTTTGATCTCAACGCCTGCGAAATGCCGGAATATCTCTCAATATCGGGTATTTCGCAGGCTTTTTTATGGCAGGCCCTTGGCAGAGCGCGCCAGCCAGAGTTTTTCAGCGCCCATCCCAACCCCGAAAACCGGGTCGCACGGATCAATGAAGCCATCGCACAGCAATTTCCGGGCGGCGTACTCGCGGGCTTGCAACCGTAGTCTCAGGGGCTTAACTTATGATGTGTACGGAAAATTTCGGATAGCCGATGTTTTAATTGGCAATTGCCAATTGGTAATTGCCAATTGCCAATTATGAAGTTTGTATAGCCCATGAAATCACCCTATATCCTCTGCATCAACCCCTGGATCTACGATTTTGCCGCCTACGATTTATGGAGTAAGCCGCTGGGCTTGCTCTACGTCGCCGCTTTTTTGAAGCAGCGCGGGGTGCAAGTGGGGTTGATCGATTGTTTGGATAAGCACCACCCGGAGTTGCTGCGGCGGCAGGGGCGTAGCATTCCCAAACAAAGTAAATACGGCAGCGGTCCCTTCCACCGGGAAATTGTAGCAACCCCGGAAGCAATAAAATTCATTCCCCGCTACTTCGCCCGCTATGGATTGCCGGAAGATATTTTCCGGCGGGACTTGCACAACCATCCCCGGCCGGATGCTATTTTCATTACCACCGGCATGACCTACTGGTATCCCGGCCCGCAACGGGCAGCGGAAATTTGCCGGGAGATTTTCCCGGGAGTTCCCATCGTTCTCGGCGGCATTTACGCCACTTTGATGCCCGACCATGCTTGCAAGAGCTTGCAACCGGATTACTTGATAACCGGCCCCGGCGAGATCAAAGCTGCGGAACTGCTGGCGGATATCCTGAAATTACCCTACTTACGGGAAGAGCTCCCCACCGGCATCGATGATTTTCCATACCCCGCTTTTGAGCTCTACCCTGAATTAAGCTACTTAGTAACGATGGCCTCGCGCGGCTGCCCGTTTCGCTGCACCTTTTGCGCCACCTACAAAATTGATGAAAATTTTTCCCAGCGCCAGCCGGAAAAGGTGGTGGAAGAACTGCTTACTCAAACCCTGCGCTTCGGTGTGCGCGACGTGGCGTTTTATGACGACGCCCTGTTAATGCAGCCGGAACAGCGCATCAAACCGATCTTGAAAGAGATCAAAAAGAGCAAACAGCCCTTACGGTTTCACACCCCCAACGGGCTGCACGCCCGCTTTATCGACGAGGAATTGGCGCAATTGATGTACGAATGTAACTTCAAAACCATTCGTTTAAGCCTGGAGTCGGTCGCCAAAGAGCGCCGGCGGGATATTCACAACAAAGTCACCCCTGGGGAGATGACCCGGGCAGTGAAAAACCTGGTAAAAGCGGGTTTTCAGGCCCGCGACCTGGAGACCTACATCATCATGGGCCTGCCCAACCAGCCTCTCGATGAAGTGATCGAAACCATTCTCTACGCCAATAACTTAGGGGTGCAGGTGCGGCTGGCCTCCTTCTCTCCCATTCCCGGCACGGTAGATTACCGGCGGGCGATTGAAAACGGATTTCTGCCGGAAAATCCCGATCCTTTGATCACCAACAAGACCATTATTCCGCTCTACCGCACCATCGAAGCCTACTACCGCTTCCAAACCGTCAGCCAGTTTGCCAACATGCTGAATGACGGGGTGCGGCGAGGGGTTACGTTTTTTCAGCCGGCGGACTTCCGGCAGGCGCTATTCCGGGCATTGGAGCGGGTGCAGGAGTGGGAGCAGTGAGATTACGGATTTGTGATTGCGGATTGCGGATGTAGGGACGGTTCGAGCTATATTGTTTATGGGCATAAGCTGTGTTTGGATGTATTAGATATAAGGTAGTCTGGGTATAGGTTATAAGGTATAGCTTTCCGGGGTTTTGAATGTGGCCGGGATTTGGAAGGGGTGAACCGGCGAAGGAGTGGAAATTCTCCTCCGGTACTTTGAACCGTTAATGCCCCGTTTTCGCGTTTTGCCGGGACTCGCCAACGAAATCGACTGGAATCTCTCCATGAAACGACACACCAAAATTTTCCTCGGCCTGGTTATCGGCGCCGCTGCCGGCTTGCTCAGCAATAAATTCTTGCCCGGAACTCCACTGTTGGAGGCAACCCAAAAATATTTCAGCGATCCCCTGGGAAAAATTTTTTTGAATATGCTGATTATGATGGTAATCCCGCTGGTATTTGCCAGCGTGTCGTTAGGAGTAGCGCAGATCGGGGATTTGAAACACCTGGGCCGCATCGGCCTGCGCACCGCAATGTATTTTCTGCTGGTTACCACCCTGGCGGTTACTATCGGCCTGGCCCTGGTGAACAACATCCGCCCCGGCGATTATCTTCCGGAAGAAACCAAGACCCGGCTCCTGGCAACATACAGCGCCCAGGCCTCGGAGCTTAAAGATACCGCTGAGAAAACCGATTTCGGCATCCAATTGCTGGTCAACGTCGTTCCTCGCAATCCTATGGCCGCCATTGCCCGCCCCAATCCCGATATGCTGGCGTTAATTTTCGTAGCCTTAATGGTCGGGATTGGGATTACCCTGGTGAATAAAGAGCGCGTGCAGTCATTCGTTCGTGTTCTGGAAGGGATCAACGACGTGACCGTGGCGATTATCAACATTGCCATGAAGCTGGCGCCCTACGGCGTAGCGGCGCTGATTTTCAGCGTAACTTCGCGATTCGGGTACGATCTGCTCATTGCGCTGGGCATGTACGTGATCACCGTTTTAGTGGGATTGCTCCTGCATCTTTTCGGGGTGTTTTCCATCCTGGTGCGGATATTTGCCCGCTACAGCCCCTTAAAATTTTTTAAAAAAGTGGAGACGGTCATGCTCACTGCCTTTTCCACCAGCTCCAGCAACGCCACCCTGCCCACCACCATTACGGTATCGCAGGAAAACCTGGGCATCCCTCCAAAAATCAGCGGGTTTGTGCTGCCCCTGGGGGCGACCATGAATATGAACGGAACCGCCCTGTTCGAAGGCGTTACGGTGCTGTTTCTGGCCCAGGTTTTTGGGGTGGATCTCACCCTGCCGCAGCAGATTATCGTGGTGATTATGAGCGTGGTGACCGCGGTGGG
>WYBG01000146.1 GCA_011526015.1 Deltaproteobacteria bacterium
AAAGTATTCATCGGGGGTAAATGCTTGAAAATACGCGAAAACATCTCCGGTGAATACCCGTAGGAACAACCAACTGTATTAAGGAGGAATGAATGGCTAATTTTGACATCGAGCGCAAGGACAACGGCGACGTGACGATTCTCCATGCGAACGGCTACTTAGACGCCCATACCGCCCCGGAATTCGAGAACGCCTTGAGCACCCTGATTCAAGAAAAGCGCTTTAAAATTGTGGTTTCCCTGGAAGGCTTGCAATACATCAGTTCCGCAGGGCTGGGCGTATTTATGGGATTTATTGAAGAGGTGCGGCAGAATGCCGGCGATATCAAAATCTCCGAAGTATCCCCCCGGGTATTCAAAGTATTCGATTTGTTGGGATTTCCCAGCCTGTATGAATTTTACGACAGCAACCAGGCTGCCATGGAAAAATTCAAATAACTGATGAAAAAGGATGATTCATGCCAGGTAAAAAAGCACATACTCTTCCTGAGAAGAACAATTCCTATCGCTTGAAGCTTCCTGCGGATTCAGCGAATCTCGACATCATCAGGAAATTTATTGCCGGAATCGCCGAGAACATGGGTTTTTCCGAAGAAGAGATCTACCAGATCGAACTGGCCGTGGATGAGGCCTGCGCCAACGTGATCAAACATGCCTATATCGGCGAAAATACCCGGGAAAAGGAAATTCATGTCCGCGTCAAAACCCGGGCAAAAAAGATCGAAATTACCATTGCAGATAGAGGAATCGGCTTTAATCCCAATTCCATCAAAACCCCCAACATGGAAGAGTACTTGAAGCGAATGAAACCCGGCGGTCTGGGCCTGCACCTCATCAAAACCCTGATGGATAAAGTGAGTTTCCGGATCAATCCCGGCATTCGCAACGAAGTGAAAATGAGCAAATCGCTGGTCAAATGAACCGTTACTGCTTAGTGGAGAAGTACATTTTCCCTATGGCCGCTTTAAAGCAACATAGATTCACCCTCCCTTACGCTTCACGTTTTACGAATCACGATTTTCCCATGAACCCTATAGCCTGAGAGGCGCGGGCCCCTATGCCACAACTATTAGATTACTTGTCCGAAAAATACCAGCCGGAGACCTTCGCGGAAGTGAATCGCCGGTTGTTAGAATTATCCTCCCTGTTTGAAATCAGCCAATTATTGAACGAATCCTTAGAGCTTTCCCGGGTCCTGAACAATGTTTTGTTCATCCCCATGGGCCGTTTGATGATCCCCCGGGGCGCCATCATGCTGAAATTCCACGGGCAATACCAGATCGTCATGGCCAAAGGAATTCCGGAGCATCTGAAATCGGCCGCCTTCCCGATCGAGAGTGTTCCCCCGGAATGCTTTTCCATCCATCAATTCAACCGCGGCCAGGAGAAACCGAAATCTGCCAGTTTACAGGAATTTGTAGAGGCGGCCAGGCTGGAAATCAGCATTCCCTTCCTTTATAATAACCAACCCCTGGGGCTGATGTTCTTTGGCGGCAAGTTGAACAAAACCGCTTTCTCGGAAGAAGAGCTTAGCTTTCTCAACTCCCTGGCCAATCTCTCCGCCACCACCATCGAGAACGCTTTGCAACTGGAGGAGATCAAGCAGATCAACCGCCAGTTAGATGAGAAAATTCATGAGCTGAAAACCCTTTTCGACATCGGGCAGGGACTTTCCGCCACCTTAGAGTTTCCCAAAATCCTCAAACTGTTAGTCTATGCCCTTATGGGGCAGATGTTGATCACCAAATACGCCATGGTGCTGCGAAAAGGGCTCCATTTTGTGGTCCATGAAAACAAAGGATTTAATCCCGATTTTCTGGAAAGCGTATTTTCCCGGCTGGTAAAACTGCCCCCGCCCCCCTCCGCCACCCTCACCAACCGTTTGGCCGACCCCTCCTTGCAGCACTTGTTAGAGCGGCAGGCGGTGCAGCTCGTCATTCCCATGCAGCACCAGGAAAAGCTGATCGGCTATATCTTCCTGGGGCCGAAAATTTCCGGCCAGGGGTTTACCGAAACCGACCTGGAATTCCTCACCACCCTGGTCAGCCAGGCGGTAATTTCCCTGGAAAACGCCCGGCTGTTCCAGGAAACGTTGGAAAAGCAGCGCCTGGAAGAAGAGTTGAACCTCGCCCGCGCCATCCAGAAAAACCTGCTTCCGAAAAATATTCCCCGGGTAGAAGGGTACGAACTTTTCGGAATGAACAATTCCAGCAAGCAGGTGGGCGGAGATTATTATGACGTCATCGCCATTGATGACAAACGCATCGCCCTGGCCATCGCCGATGTATCCGGCAAGGGAATTCCCGCCTCCCTGCTGATGGCCAACCTCCAGGCCGCCCTGCGGGTGATGGTAACCCTGGGCTTGAACCTGGCGGATGTGGTGGGAAAGTTGAACCAGCTTATTTACAACAATACCGGGATGGATAAATTTATCACCTTTTTCATCGGGATTTTGAATACCGCGGAGCATACCCTGGAATATGTGAACGCCGGGCACAACAACCCCATTTACCATACCTGCGAAGGAGAGATGAAATTTTTGGACATCGGGGGGATAATCTTAGGAATTATGCCCGCCTATGTCTATAAAATCGGGAAGACCGACCTGCGCAAAGGCGACCTGGTGCTCGCCTACACCGACGGGGTAAACGAGGCGGTCAGCGCCAAAGAGGAGGAGTTCGGCGAGGAGCGCCTCTATGAGCTGGTCAAATCGCATCAGCAACAACCGGTGAAAGAAGTGGTGGAGGCGGTCTGGCAGGCCATCGACAAATTCAGCGCCGGCCAGCCCCAGGCGGATGACGTGACCATGCTGGCGGTGAAGCGGGTGGAGTAAATATCTTAGAGGGTGTATGATGAAAGTCGCCCTGTTGGGAACCGGTTTAATGGGCTACCCGATGGCGGAAAAACTGTTGGAATGCGGTTTTCCGGCCATCGTGTACAACCGCACCCGCGCAAAGGCGGAACCGCTGCGGGAAAAGGGAGCGGAGATCGCCGCGACGCCCGAAGCGGCGGTGAATTCCGCGGACATTATCATTCTGATGTTGAAGGACTATCCCGCCATCCGGCAAACTCTCTTTCCCTCCGGCGCGGAGACTGGCCTTAAGAACCGCACGGTGATCCACATGGGCACGATCTTGCCGGAAGAAAGCCGGGAATTGCAGCGCCGCGTGCAGCAAAGCGGCGGGGATTACCTGGAAGCGCCGGTGTTAGGCAGCATCCCCAACGTGCGGGAGCGGCGCTTGATCGTAATGGTCGGGTCGCGCCAGGATCAGTTCGAGAACCATGAAAAGCTTTTCCGCTGCTTCGGCTCGGAGATTTACTGGGTCGGCGAAGTGGGCAAGGCTGCCGCGGCCAAGCTGGCCCTCAACCAGCTCATCATCTCCCTGGCTTCGGCGTTCTCCCTGGCCCTGGGCATGGTGCAGGCGCACGATATCGACGTGGACGTATTCATGGCAGTTTTGCGGCACAGCGCCTTCTACGCCCCCACGTTCGACAAAAAACTGCCCCGGATGCGGGAACGCAACTTCAGCAACCCCAATTTCCCGGTCAAACACCTGTTGAAGGACGTGGAGTTGATCCGCACCGCGGCGCAATCGGCCGGGTTGAATACCGCGGTTTTGGAAGCGCAGCGGCAAATCCTGCTCACCGCCATCGACATGGGATTTGCCGAGGACGATTACTCCGCCCTGTTCAACGCGGTTTGTCCCCCCGGGGTTAGTGGTTAAAGTGCCTAAAGTGAGCTAAAGTTTGATCGGGGATTTACCACAGGCACTGCTTCATAGCAATCCCGAAAGATAATAAACATAACCCCAGTTAATAACACCTTAACTCACTTTAGTCACTTTAGCTCACTTTAGCTCCCTTTAGCTCCCTTTAGCTCACTTTAGCTCCCTTCTCCTATGGAATATCTCTATATTCTGCTCGTCTTTGCCGCCGGAACGCTCTCCGGGATCATCAACGTGATGGCCGGGGGCGGCTCCGCGTTGACCCTGCCGTTG
>WYBG01000147.1 GCA_011526015.1 Deltaproteobacteria bacterium
AATTGTGATATTGAGCAAATTACCTCAATATTGTTTTATTATTTTTGACATTTTTTTTCTTTGACAAACGCAATCTTATTTATTATATTCATCCTGCGGAACTTGATCTATGATATTGCTTTTCATAAGTTTAACCCAAGAAAAGGGGGCTTTGAATGGGTCCAGAGCTACGTTCCTATCGTGTCGGCCACCGTTATTCCTTAGAAAAGTATCTCGATGAAATCAGCCAGATTTCCCTCCTCACCCCGGAAGAGGAAATCGAACTGACCCGCCGTATCAAGCAGGGTGAGCAGGATGCCCTCCACAGGCTTATCCGGGCGAACCTCAGGTTCGTGGTTAAAGTTGCCAAGGAGTATCAGAACCAGGGGCTTCCGCTGACGGATTTGATTAACGAAGGAAATCTCGGCCTCATCAAAGCCGCTAAGCGATTCGATGAAACCCGGGGATTCAAATTCATTTCCTATGCAGTGTGGTGGATTCGCCAATCGATCTTGAAATCCCTTGCCGAGCACTCCCGGGTAGTACGCTTGCCCCTCAACCGGGTGGGATTGATCAGCAAGGTGAACCAACTGGTTCGCTCCCTGGAACAGCAGTATAATCGCGAACCCTCGTTCGATGAATTATCCAAAGAGTTAGAAATCTCCGTACCGGATATCTCCGAAGCGATGAGCAGCAGCGCATTTCACGTTTCGCTGGATCAGCCCATTCACCGCTCCGAAGACGGAACCATGAAAGAGATCATCCGCAATCCGGACAGCAAAATGCCCGATGGAGACCTGATCAAAGAATCGCTGCGCCAGGAAATTCGCCGGGTTCTCAAATCACTGGCTCCCCGGGAAGAGAAAATCATCAAAATGTACTTCGGGGTAGATTACGAGCGGCCTTATACCCTGGAGGAAATCGGCGAGCGCCTGAAATTAACCCGGGAGCGTGTGCGGCAAATTAAAGAGCGGGCGCTCTTGCGGCTTCGCCACCAGTCCCGCTCCCAAAATTTGCGAATGTTTCTGTAAAATTTCCATTTTTTATCAACTTTTGAAGCACCGGGCATTCGATTTAGAAGTATTTAGATGCCCGGTGCTCTGTTTTTGTCGCGGGTTGGGTCTTTTCTCCTGATTTACTCCCTTTCGTTCAAGGGTGGTGGTTAAGTTTTGACTGATGCAAGAGTAATTGCCACAAAGACGCGAAGATATGAAACATCACGAAGAAATATTTAAGATACTTGGTGAAAACTTAGCGCCTTTGTGATTTTGTGGCATAAAAATATTATCAGCCAAAATATAACCACTACCCGTTCAACCCTTAACCAAAAATGCCGATTAGATAGAACAAAGGTACCGGATGGAATTTTTTATGATTACGGAGGATAAAACTATTGAAAAATTTGATGACCAGTGTTTCCGGCGTGCGGGGAATCGTCGGGGACAGTATGACCCCGGAAACGGTGATAAAATATGTGCACGCTTTTGCCCAACCGCTCAAAGGTAAAAAAATCGTGGTCGGGGGAGATCCCCGGATCAGCCAGTTTTTCATTCGCCCGTTGGTGAAGTCGGTCTTGATGGCCAGCGGCTGCCAGGTAGTGGATATCGGCATTACTCCCACCCCCACGGTACAAATTGCGGTGGAGAAATTGGCTGCTGCAGGCGGAATCGCCATCACCGCCAGCCATAACCCGATTCAATGGAACGGCTTGAAATTCATCGGCGGCGACGGCCTGTTCCTGCCGGAAAAAAAGATCACGGAACTCTTTCGCCGGGCGGAAAAACCCGGCCGGGTCTATGCGAATTGGAAGGAACTCGGTTCCGAAGAATCCTATGGTTCCGCCATCGAAGACCATTTACAGGCAATCTGCCGCCTCTCCTACATCGACGTCGATTTGATCCGCAGCAAAAAATTTAAAGTCGCGCTGGATTGCGTCAACGGGGCGGGCGGGGTGATCATTCCCCAATTACTGGAACACCTGGGCTGTGAAATTGTGGGCTTGAACCTGGAACCCACCGGTCTGTTTGCCCACACCCCCGAACCGATTCCGCAAAACCTGGGCGATTTGTGCCGGGCGGTCAATGAAAGCCAGGCCGATTTAGGCTTCGCGGTCGATCCGGACGTGGACCGCTGCGCCATCATCGGCAATGATGGAAATCCCCTCGGAGAGGAGTACACCCTGGCCCTGGCGGTCAAGTTCATACTAATGAAAAAACCGGGGCACGTGGTCATCAATCTCTCCACCTCCCGGTCCATCGATGACCTGGTGCTGTATTATAACTGTATATTGACGAAAACGAAAGTGGGTGAGATCAACGTGGCGGACAAAATGCGGGAAGTCGGCGCGGTGATCGGCGGGGAAGGCAACGGGGGGGTGATTTTGCCGGATATTCACCTGGGCCGCGATGCGCCGGTTGCGGTCGCCCTCACTTTGCAGCACCTGGCGGAATGGGGGAAATCCATCAACGAGCTCAAACAAACCCTGCCGCAATATTACATTTTGAAAGACAAAAGCTCCCTGGGCGAGGTTAACCCGGATTTTGTCATGGAGCACTTCGCCAATAAATACCGCGGCGAGCAGTTGGAATTCAGCGATGGGCTGAGGATCGACCGTTCCGATTCCTGGATCCATCTCCGGAAATCCAACACCGAGCCGATTATGCGCATCATTGTCGAGGCGCGAACGCCCGAAATCGCCTGGCGGATATTGCAAGAAGCTAAAGAAGATATCGCGCGCTTAAACCGGGAAAGGTGAAACGTAATACGTAATGCGTAACAAAAACGGAATACGCAATACGGAATACGCAATGCGCATTACGCTTTAGAGGATTCCCCATGACCCCCTATGAAATTATCAGCCGCAAACGAGACGGAAATTCGTTGTCCCCCGAAGAGATCGATTTTTTCATCTCCGGTTATATGGCCCACCGTATTACCGATTACCAGATGGCCGCCCTGCTGATGGCGATTTATTTCCGCGGGATGAATGACGAGGAGACCTCCGCGCTCACCCGGGCTTACATCAATTCCGGCGTTCACATCGATCTTTCCGACCTCCCCGGCATCAAAGTGGATAAACACAGCACCGGGGGAGTGGGGGATAAGGTTTCCATTATTTTAGCGCCGCTGGTCGCCAGCCTGGGAGTGCCGGTTCCCATGGTTTCCGGCCGGGGCCTGGGGCACTCCGGAGGGACGCTGGACAAACTGGAATCCATTCCCGGCTTCAAAACCGACCTTTTGATTGACAAATTCCATGAATTATTGAGAAAATATAACCTGGCATTGATCGGGCAGACCAATGACCTGGTGCCGGCAGACAAACGGATTTACGCCCTGCGCGACGTTACCGCCACGGTGGACTGCATTCCCCTGATCTCCGCCAGCATCATGAGCAAAAAGATTGCCGAGGGGATCGATGCTTTAGTGCTGGACGTGAAATACGGCAACGGCGCTTTTATGAAAGATCCCCGGCAGGCGGAGCTGTTAGCGCAAAAATTGATCAAGATCGGGAAAGAATTCGGCAAAAACGTGCTCGCAACCCTCACCTCCATGGAACAGCCGTTGGGATACCATATCGGAAACTGGCTGGAAATTTTAGAATGCCTGGAATGCTTTGCCGGTAACGGTCCCGCCGACCTCATGGAAGTAACATATACCCTGGGCGCCAACATGCTGGTGCTGGGGGGAGCGGCGCAGAACCAGGCCGAGGCGCGGGAAAAGTGCCGCCAGGCCATCGGCAGCGGCCGGGCATTTGAAAAGTTCCTGCAAATAGCCCGCGCCCAGGGAGCAGATACCGCCTGCCTGGAGAAGCCGGATACCTATCCCCTGGCCAAAGAGAGAGCGCCCCTGAACGCCGACCGCAGCGGTTTTATTACCCGGCTGAATACATACGAGATCGGCATGGCCTCCGTGCAACTGGGCGCCGGGCGGCTGCGCAGCGAGGACGGAATCGACCCCCAGGCGGGTATAATTCTCCACAAAAAGCTGGGAGATGCTGTCACCGCCGGGGAAGAACTGCTGGAGATCCATACCAATCGCCACCGGCAAATCGAGCCGGCCCTGCGCCGGTTAAAAAATGCCATCATCATCGGCGAGCAGCCCGAACCCCTTCCCGGGTTGATTTTGAAAGAGATCGCTTGAGCCGGGAGTCGGCCAGCCAAAATCCACAGGCGCTTAGTAGCGCACATCGACAACGCTTTGTTGATATGGAGTATTGGATGAATGGATTGTTGAATTGTTGAACCCTGTTAATCCAACGATCCAATAATTCATTTTTTCAAGCGAGGCCTGAAAAAAACTTAGCCCAAGTTCATATTGTAGTCCGCAACTTTACTGGCAGAATAATTGTCCGGCAGAATGGTTCAAAAATTATTCTGCCAATCAATCATTTTGCCACAAAAAATATTGGAAAGTCGGGGACTACATACGCAACCTTCACTACCGTGCACTTTTTGATTTTGTTGCTCAAAGAGTGTTATTCCCGCATGTTCCCCGCTTAATACCTGCGGGGACAAGCTTTAGCGGGAATCCATATCCGCCAGGCCTCATGGATGCCCGATTAAACTTGTGCCCGCATGTTTTAAGCGGGTAGCGTTCGGGCAT
>WYBG01000015.1 GCA_011526015.1 Deltaproteobacteria bacterium
AATATTGGCAGCGCTGATTTTATAGCGATTTTACCGATTATCATTGTAAGTCTATTTGGCATCTATTTGATGCTGCAAGGCGTTTTCGCTCCCCGGTTTCACCGCATGGTATTGCCCTACCTGGCGCTGGTAGGAATATCGGCTGCCCTTGCCGGCAACTTTTTCCTGGTCGGGAAATTCTATACCGCTTTCGAGGGCATGGTGAAAGTGGATCACCTCACCGTAATGTTCAATTTTATATTTCTGCTGACCGCGGCCCTGTGCATTCTGCTCACCCAGAGCTATTCCGAACAGGAACATATCGAATTCATCGAATACATCCCTTTAATTCTCTTTTCCACCGCGGGGATGATGCTGATGGGCAGCGCCGAAAGCCTGATGACCATCTTCCTGGGCCTGGAGACCATGTCCATTGCGCTCTACATCCTGGCCGGGTTTCGACGCACCAACCGCTATTCCCTGGAAGCATCGTTGAAATATTTCCTTCTGGGCGCTTTCGCCACCGGGTTTTTGTTGTATGGAATCGCCTTGCTTTACGGTGCGGTGGGTTCTACCAATCTTGCCAAAGTGGCGGAATTCTTTTCCAAAAATTACCAGGCTCCCGGCCTGCTGGCCCTCCTGGGGATGGGATTAATTATCGTCGGGTTCGGATTTAAAGTGGCCCTGGTGCCCTTCCACATGTGGACTCCCGACGTGTACCAGGGATCGCCCATCCCGGTCACCGCTTTTATGGCGGTGGGGGCAAAAGCGGCCGGCTTTGCAGCAATGTTGCGGGTGGTAACCCTGGCGGCGGCCTCCGCGGCCTTCCAATGGACGGAAGTGCTGTGGATTTTGGCGGTGCTCACCATGACCGTGGGGAATATCATCGCCCTGGTGCAGGACGATATTAAACGAATGCTCGCCTATTCCAGCATTGCCCACGCCGGGTATATCCTCATCGGCGTGGTGGCTGCCAACGAATCTACCGTAGCCGCAGTACTTTTTTACCTGGTGATTTACCTTTTCATGAACTTAGGGGCATTTGCCGTGGCCGGCTTGGTGAGCGGCAAGAACGAACGCTATGTTAAAATCAAATATTTCTCCGGTTTGGGGCGAACCCAGCCCATGCTCGCTCTGGTGATGACCATATGCATGTTTTCACTGGCGGGATTTCCGCCCACCGGCGGTTTTATGGGCAAATTTTTCCTCTTCAAGGCGGCGCTGCAATCCGGCTACGTCTGGCTGGTTATTTTCGGGGCGCTCAATACGCTCATCTCAGTCTATTATTATATCCGGGTGGTAGTAGCGATGTATATGCAGGATCCATTGGAAGAGCAGAAAGTAGAACCGATCTTGCCCGGCGCCGGATTGGTGTTGCTGGTTTCGTTATTAGGGATCTTTTACCTGGGCATTTTTCCCGGAACGACGCTGTCAATTTTATTTTAAAATACCGGGAGATCGAATTAAGATATGTATCACAGCAACTGTCCTTAAAATGAGCCATAATCGCGCATCCTTACAGGAGGCAGAATCCGGCTGCCAGGATGGGGTAAAAAATCAACTAAGGCAAAAAAGGCTTGATTTGCAGGTTTGAATCGGATATATTTTCCACCGTCTAAAAGAGATATTAACCCCAACAGCTTTTGGAGGCGTTTATCGAGATTTGTTAAGGAACAGTAATTTTTGAAGTAAGAGCAAAATATAAAGTGATTTTGAAGAAACTCATGGCTGAGTCCTTAACAAATTCGAGTAAAACCAATTTCGGTGCCGAATGGCGATGGGATTTTTCCATCCTGTTCGGTTTTTTTATTTAACAGGAGGAAAAAAAGTATGAACCGGTTTATGGTAGTTCTTCTGGGCTTCTTATGTACGGTTTCCGTATTTTCACCCCTTTTTGCCCAGGGTGAAGCAACCGTTTTGTTTCTGATGATCAATCCCGGGGCGCGGCAGGGCGGTATGGGGGAAGCCGGGGCAGCCCTGGCAGATGACGCGAACGCCATCTATTGGAATCCCGCCGGTCTGGCCTTCCAATATGCCGATCCTGAGAAAGACCACCGCGGGGAAGTGACCTTGATGCACGTCAATTGGCTGCCTGGCTTTAATTTCAGCGATCTGTACTATGATTACGCTGCCGCCCGTTATTACCTGGAGGACATAGGAACGCTGGGACTCTCGGTTCAATTTATGAATTATGGAGAAAACACTCAAACCGATGACCAGGCCAACGTCCTGGGCACCTTCGCCAGCAATGAAGTCGCCGTTACCGGCAGCTACGGGCTGAAGCTGAACCAAACCATGGGGCTGGGGGTGAATCTGAAGTACATTCTTTCCCGCCTCTCCCCGGTAAAAGTCGGCGCTGAAGGAGGCGAAGGCGTGGGCAGCACGTTTGCCATCGACCTGGGTTATCTCTGGCATCCCAATTTCCTGAATAAACGCTTTAGCCTGGGCGCCAATCTTGCCAACGTCGGGCCGAAAATGACTTATATCGACAAAGAACAGGCGGATCCCATTCCCACCAATTTCCGTTTTGGATTAGCTTATCGCTTGCTGAATTCCGAGTATAACCGGTTCACTCTGGTGTATGATTTCAACCGGCTGCTGGTGCCGAGCGATTCGACGAAGAAGGATGACAGCTTCTTGAGCTATCTGTTTTCCGCCTGGGGCGACGGCGACCTGGTAAAGAGAATGTCCCATTCCATCGGCGCAGAATATTGGTACTCCAACCTGATCGCCCTGAGAGCCGGGTATTTTTATGAAAGCCCCGAATACGGAGATCGCCAGTTCTATACCTTTGGCGGCGGGGTGCGAATTGCCTTCCTGGGAGTTGATTTTAGCTACATTTTAGCAAGTAAAGATGACCACCCCCTCTCCGATACCATGAGATTCTCCCTTTCGGCCACTTTCTAACTCCTTTGATCATAAGACTTTATTGGAAACAAAAATTAGACAGGATATGCAGGATAAACAGGATGAAACAGGATAAAGATCCCGAAAAATCAATGTCTCCATATCCAGTGAATCATGTTCATCTTTGCCTGCCCCGATTTGTCGGGGTCAAAAAATTATTTCCTGTAGAGTCTATATAACCCGGGGCTATTTCGAAACGCGCTTTCGGAATAGCCTTTTTTGTGAATGCGAATTCGAGATTACGGAACAAGACTATGAAGATGCGCGCAGCTCTGTGGATGGGAGTACTCTGTACTCTCTCCGGTTCTTCCCTATCAGGCGCAACGTCCTTATCTCCCGATACGATAAGAGTTCTGGCGATCCGGGCCGAGTTCCAACCCGATAATGTCTCCACCACTACCGGCGACGGTACCTTTGACCTGAGCGCCAATACCGATCCGTATCGCATCGATCCCCCGCCCCATAACCGCAGCTATTTTCAGGATCACCTGATTTTTTTGAGAAATTATTTCCAGAAAGCAAGCCGGGGGAACCTGATCATCGAAGGAGAGGTTTTCCCGCCTGGCCGGGACGACGCCTACCAATTAGACCATCCCATGTTTTTTTACAATCCCAATACTACCCCCCAGGCGATCAACCAGGGAGTGGCCGCTCTTTTCCGCGATGCCATCCAAAAAGCGGATCAGGACCCGGCGATCGACTTCTCCCGTTATGATGCGTTCATCGTTTTCCATGCCGGGGTGGGGCGGGACATTGACCTGGGGTTGGACGAAACTCCCCAGGATATTCCCTCGCTCTTCATTACCTCCGCGTTTTTGCAGCAATACCTGGGGATCAGTGAAATTCCGGTTGACGGGGGCGCAACCGCGGTGCGGGAAGGCAGCCTGCTGCCCGAAACCGAAAGCCAGGAAGGGATTCAATTAGGGTTGAATGGGATGGTGGTGTCGAATTTCGGCTCCCAACTGGGATTTCCGGATCTGTTCAGCGCGGAAACCCGCCGCACCGGGGTGGGACGATTCACACTGATGGACGTGGGCCTGTTCAACGGCGACGGCCTGGTGCCGGCCCTGCCGGACGCCTGGACCCGCATCCAGGCGGGATGGGAGACGCCGAGGACCGTTTACCAGGCTCAGGATGAGGAATTCCAGGTTCATTCTGCCCTGTCCGGCGATGACCGGCGGGTTTATAAATTTCCCATCAATGACAGCGAATATTTCCTGGTAGAAAATCGCTACGCCGGGGAAAAGAGCCTGGAGAGCCTGCAATTATTGTTGTTCGAGAACCGGAACGATTTCCCGTCCATGAGAGAAGTGCTCACGCGCTATTTTCCCAACGAAGCCAAATTCAGCGACAGCACCGGGGTATTATTGGATATTGACAACCCCGACCGCGGCCTGCCCGGGGGCCTGGCTATTGCCCAGCGGGATACCACCCTGCCCGGGGGGAGTGCATACTCCGCAGGTGATACCATCTGGTACAGCACCGGCCCGCTGATCTGGCATATTGATGAGAATATCATTGCTCAAAAGCGGGCCGGGAACCGCGTCAACGCCGACCCGGAGCACCGCGGGGTGGACGTGGAGGAAGCGGACGGTTCGCAGGATATCGGGGCGGCGTTTGGGATCATCAGCGGGGGAGCGGGGTCGGAGTTGGGCACGGTGCTGGATTCCTGGTACGCGGATAATCCCGCGCCGCTGTTTATTTCCTCGCCCAAGAATGAATTTTCGACAAAGAGCATTCCCAATAGCCGCAGCTACTACAACCGGGCGGACAGCCATATCAAATTGTTCGATTTCTCCTGGCTGGATTCGGTAATGACCTTCCGGGCGACGCTGAATTTTTTTCAGGCCAATTTTCCGCAGCGGATCGATCCCGCTATATTCGGGAGAGTTACTTCCATGAAGGCGGCCGATTTAGACGGTAATGGCTCGGAGGAACTGTTTTTTAGAACTGATAAAAACATACTCACCTTCCTGGATGCTACCGGACAGTGGAAATGGGATAGCAACAGCCTTGGCATTTTCAACCCGCCAGCGCAATCCGGCATCGCTACCCCGCCGGCAATATTTGATTTGCCGGATGGTAATAAAGCGATCGTTACCCTTTCCAGTGGAAATGGCCAGTCATTCATTTGGGGGCTGCGGATTCAGAGAGGCGGGATACATCCTGATTCCCTGTTCTTTTTCCAGGTTTCCGACAGTCTTACGACCTTCCCGGTGGCTGCGAATTTTCAAAACCTGGCTGTTCCTACAGTTCTTTGGGGAGGCAAAAGCGGGAAGGTGTACGTGGCGGAGGTTAGCTCCTCCGGGGCGACGTTGTCGGAGTTCGCTACTATCCCGGAACCGGTCCAATACCTTCATCTAACCGGCAACGCCTCTATTGAATCCTCCCTGATTATCGTTTCTGGCTCCGGAAAGGTATATCGGAATCAAGATTTGTCTCAAGAAGTAACCCCGGGCATTTTTCAACCGGCCGGTGGAAACGCGACAACGGTGAGTAAAGAAGGGTTTTTCTATCAACTTGCCGGTGATGCAATTCAATCTCCTGAAGACGGCATCCATCGCTTCGATTCTCCCCCGATTGCCATTCGGCAACCGAGCCAGGCCAGCGGGGATTTGCAGGATTTGTACCTGGTAGCCGGAGACAACCAGGCCTACGCTTTCAATTATAATTTTACCCTGCGCAGCAATTTCCCGGTCGAACTATACCAGCCGGGGCAGCCCACCAACCTGTTTCTGTCGCCCCTGGCGGGAAATTTCCCCGGCAATTCCGGGCCGGATGAAACCGGGGTGATCGTCGCCGATCCCGCGGGCATGATCAGCGGCTTCGATCTGCGCGGCAGCCTGCTGCCGGATTTTCCCTTAGCCGTGGGAGACTCAATTTTAGTTAGCCCCGCCTTGCTGGACATCGACGGCGACCAGG
>WYBG01000148.1 GCA_011526015.1 Deltaproteobacteria bacterium
AATGACGGCGAAGCCCAATGACGCGCAGCAAATGACGCCGCAGGCAAATGACGCGAATCTAATCAACCAATTCCGGCTTGAAGCGGATGGCGCAGATGATCCCGGCGGTAAATAACAGGTTGTGAGTGATATTGACCAGCGCGTGGAGATAGACCAGGAAAACCAGACTTTGCCGGTCTTTGAGGAAAGTGAGCGCAAAAATGATCACCCCCAGGATATTATAAAGGAGAAAGGCCGCCGTAATCCAGAGACGGTAATTCCGGTGGAGTTGATCTTCCGAAAAATACCATAATTGCTGCAGGGTATAGATGGCGACCCCGCCGGCGATCAATTGGGAGGCCGGGCGGGTAAAATAATTGAGAACGTTGGGGGAGAAATCTTCCAATTGATAAACTTTGGCAAGGGCATACAACGCCAGGTACACCAGGATGCCGGCCCGGATGGAGCGGCGGACGCGGTGGTTACGCTGCCAGCAAGAAAGAATGAAAAGAGTCAGGCTGAATTCGATGGGGGTGTAAACGTGCAGCATCCATAAATTCGGCCTGCCCGCAATGCCATATCCCAGGGCGATGGCTTCCATTATTCCCGCAATTCCCAGGAACAGCAGCAACATTCTCAGATCATATCCGAGCTTCTGCCCGGTTAGCAGAATCAATGCCGCCAGCAGGGGTATATATGTAGAGATTATCGCGCCCAGTATCAAAGGGTGATCTGCCATAGGGATCCTCGCTTTAATAAAGTGGTGGAAGTACCGGGATTAATCGCTGCCGATTTTTACAACGAGCGGAGAGAAGGATACTGAAAAGCAAGCACATATCCAAGCGCGGGAATTTTCCTTTTCGAGTTTCGATAAAAAAGGCTCCAGAAAATCCCGGAGCCTTTGCTGTAGTTTTTCAGAAAAATAATTTACATGGCAGAATAATTTTATGGCAAAATGATTCAAACTCTTACATCAAACATTATTTTGCCCTAAATCATTTTGCCTTTATCATCACCACAAGTTGGGAAAATATTTTCTGAAAATCTATATATCGAGAACGCCAGCTCGCCTGTCTCACGCGACAAGCGTAACCGCCTCATCGGCCTCCGGCAAGTGCGCGGGAGAGGGGATGCGCAATTTTCCGGCCTCGCCGCCGTTCAAAAAATTGGCCTCGCTGCATATCGGCGGGCACCAGAACGAGAATTCCGCTAAGTAGCCGCTCTCCATGTCCCGCCCGGTGCGGTCGATTCCCATCAGGCAAACCACCCTCCGGCCCTGCCGGTTCGCGCCGAAATAATAGCGCAGGCCTGCACAATCCGGTTGTTCCAGGATTTTCCGCACGGCGTTTTTTCCGAAGAATCCGCCCTTGGGATGATCCGGCCCGGATTCTGCGCGGTAGCGGGCGGCCAACTGGGCGGCAGCCGCGGGAGAAACAGCGTGGTCCGCGGCAGCGGGATCATACTCGCCGCTTAACCCCAGGGGCGGGTTGGGCAGCGATAATCGAACCGGCTCGCCTTGAATCAGGTCGTTTCCCGCCTCGTCAACGCCTACCAGCAGCAGCGCCGGCGCGCCGTCTGAATGCAGGGCGTAGTAATATCTCATTCCCACGGCGTCTTGTTGGTAAAGCAACGCCGTTACGGCGGTTTTATCGAAAAAGCCGCCTGCGGCAGCGTGAGGGCCGGATTGCTCCCGGTAGTTGGCCATAAAATCCCGCACCTCCGCAAGGGTGGCGGCGTGGTTTTCATCACCGGTAAATCTTTTTCTACGAATCATTTTATTTCTCCCGGTTTTTGGTTATTATGGGTTTACCCCGGGGGTTCAAAACGATCGTTGGGTTTTCTAAGCCGGCGTTCATTCAAAGAACCAATGGCCGGTGCGCCAGTTGCAGGGAATATAAAAGCAGGCAGCAGGCAAGTAGGCAGCATGCAACACCGCGTGCAATGTGAATATCTGCCTCCTGTTCTTCGCAACAATTGCTAAAGGCTACGCGATAAAACACGCTATACACCAGTAACCAATCTCTTGTACGAATACATGAATCCGAATGCGGATACCTGGCTGGAAAAATTTCTGTTGTGGATCCAGAAACAGGACGAGCAGGCTGCGAAGGAAATATTGGCGGAGTTGAGAAAAATCGCCAAAATCTTCGCAAAATCGCGCTTTTCTGCCGGTATGGAAGCGAAGACCTGGCAAGACCTTGCCGTCGATGCGTTTTTCAACCTGACGGAGCGCTACCAGGGCAAGCAACGGGAAGATTTTCTACGGGAAGGGAGAAGCAATTTCCGGGGATTGATGACCGTAGCAGTGCGCAATCTCTTTTTGAATCTCCGCTCTTTCCGAAAGAACAAACCCGCGCAGATGGAGCCTCTGTTCGGCCCGGAGGGCGATCTGCTTGAAAGCGCGGATACCGCCGTTTCCGAAGCGGGCGTGGAGGAGGGCGCTTTTCGCGCCCAACTGCAACTGGCGCTGAAATCCTGTTTTCAAACGCTGCGCAGGCTGAGCGAATTCCGCTGGCTGGCCATCCGCGCCTGGATTTACTATCACCCCGCGGTGGATTGGGATGATTCCGCACAGCCCTTCCCCGGCGCCGCGGCCGCGGAGGCTGCGGAAACCGAGACGAAGCGGATCATCTCTGCCATCCGGGCGCTGGCCGCCAATCCGGCGAATACGCTCGGCCTCAGTCCGGAAACCCTGCAAAAGGCCGCCGCGCCGTTGAATGAAAATTCCCTCAAATCAGACATACGCCGGGCGCGGGATTTTCTGAAAAAATGCCTGGGCGGGAAAGGGATTATGCCCTGAGGGGGATTGAGATATAGATTCTTTATGCCGAAATCTGAGAGTTTGTCCCTAACTTTTTTAGCCACAGAGTTCGCAGAGATCACAGAGTTTCGGCATAGCTCCACTTCCTGGCTGGCATAATTTCTCAGTTCCTCTGTGCTCTCTGTGTTCTTTGCATGGTGAGTTTATCGAACCATGTGGCAAATTTCAAATATTTTTGG